>JAGYNX010000082.1 GCA_018399855.1 Spirochaetota bacterium | reverse complement strand
CCTGCGCGTTGCTGAGATCACCAGATTTAATATTCACCGAGGTTGCCTTTGCCCGTGCCTCAATCACGCCAGTGAGAGTCTGCTTCTCATGTGCTGCGTATCCTTTTACGGTATTCACCAGGTTGGGAATAAGGTCAGCCCGACGCTGCAGGGTCGATTCCAGGTTGCCCCATGCTGAAAACACCTGCTCTTCAAGTGCCTGCATCTCGTTATACCCGCAACCGCTGAATGCCAGTGCCGTTACCAGTACAACGCTCACAATGGTTATGATCCTCTTCATTATATCCTCCGATATTACAGCTCTTGCTGTATTGTTTTCATGTGTGATGCATGAGTATAGTCATGGTTACATGTGGGTGTCAATTATTTTTACCTCTCTCTTGAAGGATTAACCACAGGGGCACTGAGACACAGAGATCGCCAGGGATTACGTTGCTAATTACGGTCTATTCTTATACAGGTACAGGGGCTATTCAATCTTTTGCAATTTTTTAAAGTAAAGGGATAGGGTTAAGCTAATGTTTTCCTTAAGCAATTTCTCAGCCTGTAAAACTATATCTCAAGAGAGACATCCAACTATTTCTTATCAGGATGAAAGAACGAAATGACCCTGCATAGAAAAACTCTCTGCTTCTCTGTGGCTCCGTGGTGAATCCTTTTAGATGGTTTTTTTGTACAATATTCAAATATTAAATTGACTATTCTAATTAGTATAATATAATTGTTATATCGATAGTGTTTTGTTGCCATTGATAAAAACTACATATCCTGTGCCTGCAGAATGTACCATCTTCCCTCACCTACCTCCCCGCAGGCGCTTCATACGGAGGGCACAATGAAAGAATCAGGTAAAACATGGTACCTGGCGCAGCTTACCTTTCCAAAGATGCTTCATAGAAACATGATACGATTCGCAGATAAACCGGCACAATTATGGCGAACCGAACAGGGCACAGTAGAAAGTATTTCCTGGGCACAGGTATGGAGGCTGGTGAAGGAAATGTCTTCAGGCCTCATTTCCCTTGGTGTTGAAAAGGGTGACAGGGTGGCGGTGATGGCACACACCTCCCCGCAGTGGATGTGGTCTGATTACGCCACCCTGTGCGCGGCGGGTATTACCGTGTGTATATACCCTACCCTTTCTGAGAAAGAACTTGCCTTCATCATCAACGATTCCGGGTCAAAAGTACTTTTCGTCTACGATGAAGAGAACCTGGAGAAAGCGCTGAATCAACGCTCCCAGATGCCAACCCTGGAAAAGATCGTGGTGCTGCAGGACGGGTTCACCCATGACGACCCAAACGTGATTGATATCACCACGCTGCGTAAACTGGGTGTGTCACTGTGCGCAGAAGACCGTTTCGTATTCGAGCAGCGTTGGAAATCGGTTCAAGTGACCGATTACATGACTATCGTGTACACCTCGGGCACAACGGGAATGCCAAAGGGTGCGGTGCATACCCATCTCAGCATCAACGCGGCCATAAACAGGGACGCCCGGGATGTACCGGAGGTTCGCGATGATGACGTGCTTCTGTCCTTTCTGCCGCTGGCACATACCTACGAACGGGAATGCGGTCACGGCATTGCCGTACTTGGCGCCATGACCATAGCCTACTCTTCACCTAAAACATTGGTGGAAGACCTGCAGGTATTCAGGCCAACCGTGTTCATGTCCGTCCCCCGAATTTATGAGCGTATTTTCATGGCACTTAAGGACAGGGCTTCACAGTCACCTGTCAAGAAGGCTATCTTCAACTACGCCCTCAAGATCGGCCTGAAAGTCACCGAGGCAAGGGCGGACGAGAACGGCTTCATCGACATGTCAGAAGGGATCGATTTCACCGCGGGCATCAGCCGCTGGCTTCGTTTCCGATACCACATTGTGGACAAGATCCTGTTCAGTAAGGTGCGTGACCTTCTTGGCGGGCGCTACCGCTTCGCCTTTTCGGCAGCGGGAAGTTTGCCGGCAGAACTGTGCAAGGTGTTCATGGCCATGGGAATCCGCATCTACGAGGGATACGGCGCTACAGAAACCTGTAACACGGTTAACCTGAACCGGCCTTCGAAGGTGCTTCCCGGTTCCGTGGGGCCTTTAAGTTCAGGGATCGAGGGACGCATAGGAGAAGAAGGAGAATGGCAGGTACGGGGTGACAATCTCTTCGTGGAGTACTGGAACAATCCCGAGGCCACCGGGGAAGCCTTTACAGAAGACGGCTACTATAAAACAGGCGATGTTGTCATCATGATGGCAGACGGGTACATCAAAATCGTGGACAGGATCAAGGGACTCATGGTGCTGGATACCGGCAAGAACGTCCCTGCCGCCAAGATCGAAAGCATGTTCTCACTCAGCAAATACGTGGACATGGTGGTTCCCATCGGGGATGACCGGAAATACGTCACCGCCCTGGTAGTACCTAACTTCGATGCCATGATGGAATACTACAACCAGAACGGCATACAATACGACCGCGACGCCTGCGTCTTCAACTACGACGGCCCCGCGCCTTTATGCATAGAGGTGCCCGGTGATTTCATAGAGGTGACAGAGCTGAAAGAGCTGGTAGACCAGGAGATACAGAAAGCGAACAGTGAACTCGAAGGCTATGAGAAGATCAAGAAGTACACCATCATCAGCCGAAGGCTCACCGAGGGCACCGGAGAGATGACTCCGACGCTAAAAGTAAAACGCAAGGTGGTGATGGAAAACTTCAAAAACGAGATCGAGGGGTTGTACAGCTGATCACCATAAATATTCACCACAGAGGCACTGAGACACAGAGAAAAGTGAGATGTAAAAAGTGATAATTGACCAGGAAAGAATTATTATATTTACATGCATAGAACTATAATGTATACTTACCTGATCAATATATCATTTTCTCTGTGCCACTGTGTATCTGTAGTACTACGTTATATTTAAAAGGAATAAATTATGGCGAGCTGTCATACCATGAAAACAGGTGATATCTACGTCTGTAAAGATTGCGGTCTGCAATTGCAGGTGATTAAGCAGTGTAAAGATTATGGTGTTCCACCAGAGGAAAGCAGCTGCTGTGACACACCGGAAGAATGTGAACTCACCTGCTGCGGCAAACCCCTTGAAAAGGTGTAACCGACACAAAAAAATAGTTGTACTCTCACCTTAAACAGTAAAAATAGCCTCTATATTTTATCATTGCGAGGCGTATAATTAATGGACTTTAAGGAAAAACTGGCACTTAACAGGCCCGTCATCGTTGACGGTGCAATGGGAACCATGCTCTTCAAGAAGCTTCCCGGTTACACGGGTAACCTTGAATTGTTGAACGTGGATCGCCCCGACGTGCTCCTGGATATACACCGGGAATACGCGGGTGCAGGTGCGGACATCATAGAAACAAATACCTTCGGAGGCAGCTTCCTTAAACTGGCCGAATCCGGCCTGGGCGACCGCTGCACGGAAATAAACCAACAGGCCGCCGGTATCGCCCGGCAGGCAGCCGACGAGACGGGAGCGCTGGTTGGAGGCTCCGTTGGTCCTTCCGGCGTGATGGTTGAACCCATGGGAGAGGTACCACCTGAAGAGGTATACAACTCCTTCGCCCGGCAGGTGACCGCCCTTGAAAACGGGGGAGCCCACGTAATCGTTATCGAAACCATGACCGACCTGCAGGAAGCACGCCTGGCCCTGCTGGCGGCAAAGGACAACACCTCCCTCCCCGTCATTACCAGCATGACCTTCGAGAATGCCGGCACCACCATTACCGGCACCGACATGCGTACCGGCCTGGCCACCCTCGCCCAGACGGGTGCCGACGTGGTGGGTGCCAACTGCAGCATGGGCCCTGAAGGACTTGCAGAAATATATGCCCAATTCGCAGATGACCTGAAAACACTGAACGTACCCCTCTCGGTATGGGCCAATGCCGGCATGCCGCAGATGGTTGAAGGTACACCGGTATATAAATTATCGCCAGAACAGTTCGCCAACCTGTGTCTCCCCTTCGCCGAGCTCGGGGTGAGCATTATCGGTGGTTGCTGCGGCACTACCCCGCCACATATCGCCGCCCTGGCGGCAAAACTGAAAGATTTTCCGGTTACACGCGCAACCGGCGGGGTGCATCATCGATTTATAACAAGCAGGTATACCGCTATTAACGTAGAAACGCACCCACGTCCTGTCATCATCGGCGAACGGCTGAATCCAACCGCCCGCAAGAAATTCGCCGCCGAATTAAAGGAAGGACAATTCTCATTTTTGCGGGAAGAATCCCGAAAACAGGTAGAAGAAGGGGCACACATCCTGGATATCAACGTGGGAGTTCCCGAAATAGACGAGATCCGGGCCATGCAGAAATCGGTTGCCATACTGTCACACGGCGTCCGTGTCCCCCTCATGATAGATTCTGACAACGCGCGGGTTACCGGCGATGCCCTCATGTACTATCCCGGCATCCCCGTGGTGAACTCCATAAATGGGAAAGACGCCAATTTCAACGCCATGCTTCCCGTGCTGAAACGATTTGGTTCATTCGTGGTGGCACTGTGCCTTGACGAAACGGGCATACACGTAGACGGGCAGAAGCGTATCGACATAGGCCAGCGCCTGGTAGACCGCCTGGCCGAAAACGGCATTGCCCCTTCACGGGTACTGATAGACCCCCTCATGCTCACCGAGAGCGCCGAACCGGGAAGCGCCGCCGAGACACTCAAGGTGATACGTCATTTTCACGCACAGGGTATCAAGACAAGCCTGGGTATCAGCAACCTCTCATTCGGGCTTCCCCAGCGAAAACACATCAACAACGCCTACCTCAAACGGGCAGTAGAGGCAGGACTTGATGCCGCCATATTCAATCCCGCCACCCTCACCAGCCTTGCCGGGTATACCGAAGAAGAGAAAATGGCACTGGCATACCTCGAAGGCGACGACCCGGGAGCAACACGCTATATCGCCACTTTTAGCGGCAAACCCGCAGAAACAACCGTTAAAAAGGAAAATAAGGACGAAAAATCCATCCTTACACGCATTTACACCATGGTAGTTGAGGGCAACAACGACGAAATAGCACCCGCCGTACACGAAGCTCTCAAGGAATACCAACCGGAAAACGTGATGAACGACGCCCTCATACAGGCACTTGAGCACGTGGGCGATCTGTACAGCAGTGGTGAGTACTTTCTGCCACAGATGATCGCCTCAGCCAACAGCATGAAAAGCGGCTTTGCCGTGCTGCAGCCTCTCCTGAAAAAGGATTCGGTAAAAAAGACCGGCAAGGTGGTAATCTGCACTGTAAAAGGGGATATCCACGACATCGGCAAAAATATAGTAGCCATGATGCTTGAAAATCACGGTTTTGACGTAATCGATTTGGGGAAGGACGTAGATGCCGGCATAATAATCGACGCGGTGAAAGAACACGCTCCGGACATAGTATGCCTGAGTTCCCTTCTCACCACTACCATGTACGAAATGAAGACCGTAAGCAACATGCTCAAGGACGAAAAACTAGAAGTTTCACTGCTTGTGGGAGGTGCCGTAGTTACCCGTGAATTTGCCGAGAGTATCGGCGCAGGCTACGCGGAAGACGCGGTGGAAGGAGCCAGGATGGCAAAAAAGCTATCACTATAGAACAGTTTTGTCAATTTTTTTTTCATATTTTTGTTGACAGCACGATTTCTCATTGGATTATCGAACGAGGCATGTTTTATAGTAAATTATCAATAAATCACTTTAAAATGTGTATGGATTTCTAAAATATCATCATAAATCAAAGGAGTATATCTGTGAAAGGGACACGGTCATCTATAATGATAGTAATCCCTTTTATCATATTCACCTGGTTTTCGTTCTCATTATTTCAAAAAGCTTGTGATAATGTCATATCATTATCTGTCGAAACAGTTCTTCCATTCAACCAAAAATCTCATAATAATACACAAGGTGGATTCACCTGTGAGACAATTCATAATTATTATGAATATGGAAGATACCAGGTTTTTTTACGGCAGGTATAATGACGATATCACTTTAAAGGTGCAGGCTTTATGTAAAAGGGGTTCAGGGACACCCGTAAGCCAGGGAGTTCTACGCCCGACAGCCTGACCTGGTGTACTTCAGCCGCATGGCAGTAACGAAGAACACCATGAATGTTCCTTGCGGGAAGTGTAACGGATGGAACTTTTTCATCACAACGGCCTGAAGCAAGGGCAACATGCCCATGGTTGTATGTGCGGACGTCCGGAACATAATACACGTGAGCAACAAATGCGCGGTATGCCATGATTAAAAAGTACAAGGAGTTATTGAATTCATGAAAAAAATTGAAAGAAAAGATTTCTTAAAAATGGTAGGAGGCGCGGTTGTTGGTACCGGTACCGGATATGTTTTTTCTGGTGCCCCATTCCAGTCGCTCCAGTGGCTTGTTGAATGGACACAGGATCAATACACGCCTCAACAGGGTGAAGAAAAGTATATACAGAGTATATGCAACGCTTGTCCTGAAAAATGCAGCATTTCTGTGCGAAAAATCGGCGACAGGGCAGTCAAGGTTGAAACATCGAACCAGGGTTGTCCCATGGGGCAGTCACTTGTACATGTATTATATCATCCCGAAAGGATCAAGACCCCTCTCAAGCAGGTTGGCAAAAAAGGTTCTGGTAAATTTGAACCGGTCAGCTGGGATGACGCGGTAAACACAATCGCTAAAAAAATTGACACCCTTCGTAAAGACGGTAAAGCAGCTGGTATCGTAGGAATTAACGAATCACACGCAGGCATTTCCGGCATGCTGCTGGACAGGCTCATCACCGCCTCAGGAAGTCCAAATATTTACGAAGATTCCTGCTTCTGCAGCCTGTCAAAAGCAGCTGTTGAACTAACCCAGAATACCGAAGGATCTATTTATTACGATTTTGACAGTGCAGATTATATACTGAGCTTTGGCGCCCGTCTTCTTGAAGGATGGGGAAATACCGGTGCGATGCATCGTTCATTCGCAGGCTGGAAAGACAGGGGTGTGCGTTTCGTTCATATCGACACTATTTGCACACGTACAGCCTCAGCAGCTGACCAGTGGGTAGCCACTAAACCCGGAACCGAAGCAGCACTTGCCCTTGGTATAGCCAACATACTTATTAGAAAGTTTGGCAAACGATCAGCCGGTACCCAGTTCGGCCGATTCTCAGAACTTGCAATAAACCAGTATACACCTGCAAAAGTTTCCGAACTCACCGGTGTGAAGCAAGAAGCACTTGAACAGCTGGCAAGAGAATTTGCGTCAGCCAGAAGGCCAATAGCGGTAACCGGAAAGGGCGGACAGGGTGTATCCTCCTCAACCATGGAAATGGCGGCAGTACAGGCACTGAACAGCCTTGCCGGTTCACTTGGTTCTGTAGTAAAAGTAAAGACAGAGAAAGGTCTTGGGGCACTGACGCTTGACAGCTACGCAAAACAGCAGCTCAGTTCCGCATCTAAAGCCAAAGGCCTTGATGAATTTATAGCCAGTGACGCGAAAGCTGATCTGATTATAATCAACGGAGCAAATCCCGTTTTTCAGAGCACCTACGGTAAAAAGCTCATAGAAAAAATGAGTGAAGCTTCCACAGTAGTTGTTATCGCACCACTTCTCAATGATACTGCCATGTACGCGGATTATGTTCTGCCTTCACTTTCATCCCTTGAGATGAAAACTGAAGCCGGCGGCCCGGTTGTTCCGCCAAGATTTGAAGCCATTCATGCCGGAGACTCACTGATACGCATTGCAAGAAAGATTTATGGTGTGAAACAATCTTTTCCATGGAAGAACTATACAGAGCTTGTTTCTAGTACATCATCACAGGTAATCAAATCAATTTCATCATTCTCTTTCCCTGCAAAAATGATGTCTAAAGAGCTTGAAGAAGCGCAAAAATCAAGTGCTCCAACCAGCGATTACCCCCTCGCGATGCTGCCATATGAAATTACGATGGTTGGCGACGGCAGGGGACTGGCCCTTCCCTATGTACTGAAAGGCCTTAATAATACAGTATTGACTGAAAAGA
>JAGYNX010000081.1 GCA_018399855.1 Spirochaetota bacterium | reverse complement strand
CAAGCTCACGGGCGATAAGCTCGGTATACTTCATGATACGTTCAAGATGCATGCCGGTTTCAAGGTCTCGGTATTCGGCAAGCTTTGCCAGTGATACTATTGTTATAAGCTGTGCGTGATTCAGCCGTTCGTTCAGCTCTTTCCACTTGTTCTCAAGTTTCTTCTTCTCGGTGATGTCCACGAAGAAAATCATCTGCGCAATGGGAGTGTCATGTTCGTTTTTCATGAGGGAGCTCATGTATATGGTGTTCACCGCACCGCCGTCTTTTTTGCGTATGCTCACTTCCTGTTGTGGCTGTTCTATTATATCGCTGTGGTCCGGTTTTTCAGAAGCAAAGATGTGATTGGCATTTCTTGCAACTATAAGATCATGGATGTTAACGTTCTGAACCTCCGGCTTGTGATAGCCCAGGATCTCAGTTGCTCCCCTGTTCCAGCTGGTGATGTTGCCCGCAAGGTCAGTGGTAACTATTCCCACCATGTTATTCTGTAAGATCTTTTCCTGGAATGCCGTGAGGCTGCCAATATGCATCTCCATGCTTTTCCGTCGTTCTATGTCCCTTGCTACAAGCTGAAAACCTGGTTCGTCACCTGCGATCAGGTTGACATTCACTTCGGCCCATATGGATTTACCGTTTGGAGAACTGATCTTGCTCTCGAAGGGATCGGGGTCCCTGCCGAAATTGAAACTGGAAGCAATAGTATTCTCCAGCTTTTTGACGTGTTCATCAGGAAACAGCTGGTAGATGTTTGTATGCAGTATGCTTTCATGTGTTTGTTCAAGTAAATGATAGAAAGTCGTGTTTGCAAAGAGTATGTTTCCCCCGGTATCGCATAGAAATATCATGTCACTGGAGTTCTCCACCAGGTTCTTGTATTTCAGCTCCGACTTTGCCAGCCTGTCGGAATTTTTCTGCCTGCTTATTTCCACTGCAGAGGCGTCAACAAGTAACTGGTAGTATTCACTGTTGGCTTCGATAAGATCCAGTGGAGCCGCCAGGGCGATTGATCCCTCAATCCTGTACTTGGTGGACAGGGGATAGACGATAAATGATTTTCCCTTTACCGCGTCAACCAGTGGTGAAAGCCTTGATAGTGAAAGTTCAGGGAAGGACGAAGAAATAAAACCGGTAACTTCAAGTTCACTGCTGAAGTGTAGTGGAGTTCCCGAGCTTGTGGAATGAACAAGGGGATTGTTGGGGTACTTATCCTTTTTCATGCGTATTCCCCGGATCTTCACCCCGGTAGTGTCCTTGATCAATGTCATCAGTGTGTCAGGATACATTTCAGCAAGGTAGACATCATTACGTTCATGATCGAATATGGAACAGATTACAATGGAAGCGTCTAAGTCGGTAAATCCCCTTATGATATTGTGTATACTTTCCATCAGGTTGTTTGCCTGCTTGATTTCGTATATGGTTTGTGCCACGCTGGCAAGGCATTGTTCCCGGTTTCGCAAATCCGCGGTACGTTGTGATATTTCCTCTTCCAGCTTGAGATTGTAGGTCTCAATTTTCAGTTCGGCGTTTTTTCTACTGGTAATATCTTCAATTACCTGGATTACAGAAGTGATAATACCAGAGCCGGAATAGACGGGTGCGGTAGTGTACTTGAAATATCGGGGTGTACCTTCAATTTCTATGGTTCTTTCACATGATGCTATTTTACCGGTTTTAAAGGAGCGCTTTACCAGGCAATTGGGACATGCCTCTACTTCTGGGGTACCGGGCATGATCTCGTAGCATCTCTGGCGGGCATTCTCATTGTAATTTGGGAACCATTTTTGAAAGAGTGAGTTGGTTTCAAGTATGTCAAGGCTGTTGTTCATTACGCTCATGGCAACCGGGGAAGCATCAAATAATGACCGATATTTTGATTCTGACAAATGCATTTTATCTTTCAGCAGAAAGTGACTGAAGCCTGCGGCGACTATGTTTGCGGTCAGGTGCAGCAGGTGTAGTGTTTCAGAGTCTATAATGGATTGTCCGGGCGGAAACACAAGGTCAAGCGTTCCCGTTACGTGACCCTGGTTGCGCAGGGGGAATGATAATATTCCACCGATAATTGTTTTCTGTATAACGGTTTCGATGTGTTCCTGGCTTAACATGCCGTTGGTATGGCCGCATAAAGTGAAAAAATCGCGGGCAAATTGTGAGGAGGGGACTGTGGTGTAATCATCTTTGCCTTCTTCAAGGACAAGGGATTCTGACTTGACCATGATACCCCTGAGAAGTGAGAATATGATACTTTCCCTTGACATCTTTCGTCTCTTTATCAACATGCGGATGTCTACCGGTTCGGTTACCCTTTGTGTCTCATCCTTAAAGTAATCGCCTGTAAGCTCCCTTATTCTTTCCCAAACAGGGTAGAGTAAAAGGTAATCCTTTCCCGTTTCATTTACCAGGAATGATATATTGACCAGTGGCAAACCCATCTGTATTATTATTGATTGTATGGCTATGGCGCATTCCTTGATAGATGTTGATTTTTCAATCTTTCTGGAAAGCTGGAGAAGTGAGTCAGTTAGCTCGTGTGCCGTAAGGGTACGTTGTATAAAAGATGGTTTCATGATATAGGGATCACCCTGACTTAACTTGATTGACGATTACGTATAGTTACAAATACCGGTTCTATTTGCAAGGTAAAAATCAGTCTGGCCGGATTATTTTTTTGTTTTAGCTTGTTTCGTATTTTTGTATCAGTATACTAATGTATCGGTTGTAATACAGTATTTAACAACACATTCTATATTTTTTTCTACATACCATGCAGTTTCATTTGCTGTGTATCTTGTACTCAACTGGTGATGCACAGGGTATGGTTGAGCTTATAACCATGACGTCCACCCCCTTCTTTTTTGTAAGGTATTTCCACGGAGGTGTTTGCGCATTTTTGGATGTGCTGGTAATAATCAGATAATTATATAAAAGACTCGGGTATGCATGGGTTTACGTGGTATTTTCATACCCTTTCTAGATACGGCAAATCTTACGGCGTGCTATGCTGATATGGATGGTTCTTTCTTGATGAGTATTTCCTTGATCATTGCGTCTCCGGCTGAAAAATAGACTATGTGTGATTCAAGGATATTAAATTCACTGAGAAGTGCTACAAATTCATCGTCAAGATACAAGTCTTCAAAGTCGACTTCTTTCAACCTGTTTTGCCCGATAAAGATTGCTTTCATAGTAATTTCATCCTGGATTGAATTTGTATCTGTTATCAACAGGTTAGTACAGGGAATAGTTTTTGTCTACAATATTTAAACACTTTTTTTGCTATATAGAATAATTATGCATTTTATTATAGCTGATTTTTTGAATTGACTTTTTACTGTTTGAAATTACCCTTTGTTGTTTAGCAAGGAACCATCCTAAAAATCAGGAGAATAGCCGTATAATGACCAGACCATTAAAAATAGCATGCGCAGTACTGGTTTTGCTGATGAGTACCGGTATTGCCATGGGGTATAATTTCGAGTTTACCACCGTGAGTGACGTGGTAAAAAGAGTAAAAAAGACTTTTTCAGAGATTGAGACTTATCAGGCAAACTTTGTTATAGTTTCTGATAAACTTGGGAAAAAGGTTCGTCAGCGGGGTACAATCAAATTCAAGGCACCAGAAAAACTGCTGATTGACTTCAGCAGTCCATATGGACAGAAGATCATCTCCAATGGTTCACGTATGTGGATATACATTCCAAGTATGAATGTGGTGGCAGACCAGGACCTGAATTCAGATTCTGCCTCTCTTTTCTCTTCGGGAACCAGGAGCGGCCTGACAAGGCTTTTTTCAAAGTATCATTATAAGTTTGACTCCAGTGATCAGCCGGAAACAAATAAAGATGGTGAAAAATTCTACACCCTTTTCCTCAAGCAGAGGGAAACAAGGAGCGGATATCGTACCATTAAGCTGTGGATCAATGAGAAATATTTTATAAGCCGTGCTGAAGGGGAAACGTCATCAGGAAAAAAGGTTACTATTGATTTCAGTAATATTAAAACCGGGGTTAACCTCCCCAATGGGATTTTTAAGTTCGACATCCCGTCTAAAGCACGCGTAATTAAAAATCCAATGTTATCCGAGGAGTAGGTTGTGGAAGGAATAGGAGAAAAACTGCGGGCCACCAGGGAGGCCAAAAAGCTTACCATCAGGGATGTGGCCAGGGATACTAACATGTCGGCCATATATATTGAAGCTCTTGAGAACGAAGAGTTCGAGAAGTTTCCGGGAGAGACGTATGTAACCGGTTTTTTGAGAAGTTATGCCGAATACCTGAAAATGGATGCCGATGAAATTATTCAGTCGTACAAGGGATACAAGATAGGAGAAAGTACCACGCCCATTGAAGAACTGACAAGACCAACGGGTCCATCGTTTCTTTCACAGATATCATTATACGTTGAACAGTATAAGAGTATGCTGCTGGGTGCCGGAGTTGTACTGGTAATATTGATTGTGGGATGGCTGGCCGCTACCCTCTTTACATCTGATATTGATGTTGAGGGTGACGATTCAATCGCGAATATTCAGAATGAATACAAGCTTGCCAAAGACAGCGAGATGAAGATTGAAAAAATCCATTCGATGCAATTAACCAATCAGAGTGGTTTCATTCTGTTGTACAACAATGAAGCTGCACAGTTTATGGTGGATAGCAAAGAGGTAATGTTTATTATCTCTGATATACGTGACTCAGGTGTGACATTGCAGTTGTTACCGGAAGGCATGTCCTACAACCTGGAGATGGAAAAACCCGTCACCATTAACGCACAGGATGTCCCCCGTGATGTGGTTGTTACGTTAAAAGGCCTGACCGATAATCGTGCCAAGCTTCGGGTGATGCTTGGCGGGGCCACCGATGAAGAAGCAGCCAAAACCGCTGATCAGAAAAGTGGCATTGTTGAGCCTGAATCTGAGATGGAAGTGGCACAGGGTACACAGGTTGTCGCCCATACTGAAAATAATTTAAAGATTGTCTTTGATGCTGAATTTAATCAAAAAACCTACCTTGAGCTTTATCTTGATGGAAACGAGAAGGTGAAGGGGATAATCCCGGCCGGCACCCATGAAAGATGGGAAGCCTCTGAGTACATCCAGTTGAAAATTGGTAATGCCGGTGGTCTTAAGGCAAAAATTAACGGTAAGCCCTATACCTTCGGATTGCCGGGACAAATCGCCAACAAGGTGATAACATGGCGCAAAGATCCCAGTAATCCCAACAAGTATCACATACAGGTTAAAGACTGGTAAGAGTGCATACACCGGAAAATATATCTTTTTACATAATCTCACTTGGTTGTTCAAAAAATCTCGTTGATTCAGAGTTTCTGCAGGGAACACTGCAATCGGCGGGATTTCAGCCAGTGGGAGACCCCGAAGATGCACGGCTGATTATTATTAACACCTGTGGTTTCATTCAGGACGCGAAAGAAGAATCCATTGATGTTATTTTCGAAGCTCTTCAGTTAAAGAACGATGCTGAAATGCAACAGGACAGCCAATCCCCCTTTGTGATTGTTGCGGGTTGCCTCTCTCAGCGTTATAAGGATTCCCTGGTTTCTGAGATACCGGAGGTTGATTTTGTGTACGGTCTTATTGACGAGAATTTTCTTCCCGAAATGGCCAGTGTATTAGGCATTGATGTTCAGCCGGTTGCACAGGTTACAAAAGTTCCCCTTGTCGATAATATACCCTACAGGTATATTAAAATTGCCGAAGGTTGTTCCAATAACTGCAGCTATTGCGCCATACCACTGATCAGGGGGCAGCATGTATCGTATTCTCCCGATTACGTATGTAATGACGCTGCACTTGCGCTGCAAAATGGCGCAATGGAACTGAATATAGTTGCCCAGGACATCGCAGCCTACCGGTATGAGGATACGGGGCTGAAAGAGCTTGTGGAAAGAATATCTTTAATTTCTGATACACATTTCTGGATTCGCCTGTTGTATTGCCATCCCGATCACGCGGATGACTCTATTATCGACCTTATCGCGGATAATGAAAAAGTTGTGCCATACATTGATATTCCACTGCAGCACGTGAGTAGTCATATCTTAAAATCAATGGGAAGAACCGGCAATAGTAAGAAATATGAAGATCTTATCAAAAGATTCAGGGACAGGGTTCCGGAAATACGGATACGCTCAACCTTTATGGTGGGATACCCCGGTGAAACCGATGATGATTTTGAAGAATTGATGCGCTTTGTGCAAAAAATGAAACTGGACAGGGTGGGCTGTTTCATGTATTCTCCGGAAGAGGATACCAGGGCTGCGCAGCTTTCAGATACAGTTTCACAAAAGAAGAAACAGCAGCGGTTTAACAGGTTAATGGAAATTCAGAAAGATATTTCCATAGAAAAGAATCTGGCACTTGTGGGTTCAGTGGTCACAGTGCTGGTTGAAGAACAGGTAGATGATCATAACTGGATAGGGAGAACCCAGTTTGACGCCCCGGAGGTGGACGGTATTTTTTTCTTGACCGGAGACTCCATTAGTATACATTCATTTGTAAAAGCCATCATCACAGATGCGCTGGAATATGATCTCTCAGGAGAAAAAGCTTGAATATACGACATTTGTTCCTGAATATACCTAATTTGTTATCACTTCTAAGAATAGTACTTATACCACTTTTCCTTTACCTTGTGTTTACTCCAACGGTAAGCCATCGTGTACTGGCCCTGGTGGTATTCGGATTTGCTTCATTTACTGACCTGCTTGATGGGTGGAGTGCGAGAAAACTTAACCAGGAAACGGATATGGGAAAATTCCTTGATCCCCTGGCGGATAAATTCCTGGTGATTTCTGCCATGGTAGCCTTTCTCTTTCTCGATCCCCTGATTCCCCTCTGGATGGTGATTATAATTGTTGGACGTGACCTGTTGATTACCGGAATGCGATACCTTGCCATACGAAAGGGCACAGAACTCAAGACAAGTAAGTTTGGAAAAGTGAAGACTGCCTTTCAGATGACTTCAATATTTGTGATAATAATGGTGTTTATTCTCAGGAGTTACCTGTCCAAGGTTACCTATGAGTTTGGAACTTCCAGCTTCATTAAGTACAATACCGTAATTGATATTATGAATTCTTCACTTCCTGCCAAGTGGTTGATTCTGGGGCCTTATTTTATCATGGCTCTTGTCACATTACTGACAGCCCTTTCCGGGCTGAGGTACATGGGTTCAAATTGGCGATTGTTCCTGCCTCCATATTCACAAAAGGATTAATTGCCCATGAGATTAAAGGAATTATTGTTCACTGGTCTATACACGGGGTATTCTCCTGTCATGTCCGGAACTGCCGGAACTGTACTGGCCGTATTGATATACATAATAGAACAGCAGGTATTGGGCGGTTACGGTTGTTTGGGAAACGTGCTGGTAGTGCTGGTTCTCCTTTATCCTTCATTTCGATTAGCCGAATCAGGTGAATCTTTCTTTGGTAAAAAAGATGCCTCAGAGATCGTCATTGATGAAATTATTGGTTTTTGGATTGCAATGCTTTTCCTTCCATACAATTGGGTAATGGTACTAATGGCCTTTGTTTTATTCAGATTTTTTGATATCATAAAACCGTTTCCTATCAACAGGCTGCAGAAGCTACGTGGCGGTGTTGGTATCATGGTGGATGATATCGTTGCCGGTATATATACTAATATAATTTTATGGATGCTGATAGTATTTACCGGAGACGCCCTGTTCCCATTCTGAAGGTGTTCGATAAGTATGTAATTATTATGACATCATTTGACGAAAAGAAAGTAAGTCATACTATTTTTCCCGGGGTGCTGGTAATGAGAATGAAGCGGATATATGTCTCCTTTGGCCTGTCGTTGTTAATTCTATGTGTGTTTTCACTTGTCTCCATGATAATGGCACAACCGAATAACAATGAAGAATCTGCGCGGGGTAACAAAAAAGCTGTCAATTATTGTATTGAATGCCATAAAACACTGAGTGGAACCCCCGGTTCTGTATTACTGGAATGGCGTGAAAGTGTACACGCCGAGAATAACAGGGAATGCCAGATCTGTCACGGTGGCAATCCGCGTGTGAACGATTCAAGGCTTGCGAAGTCAAAAAAATATAATTTTATCGGTAAGCCTTCTAAGCGCGAAGTGCTTTCGTTTTGCGGCAGGCGTGAGTGTCATGCAACCGCGTACAGGCAGTTTCAGCGTAGTCCTCATTATACGTCTGTAATGCAAGAGGGGGAGCCCAATTGTGTAAGCTGCCACGGTAAACATAATATTCAACGTTCAACCCTGCATATAATCTCTGACCGAACCTGTTCAGACTG
>JAGYNX010000080.1 GCA_018399855.1 Spirochaetota bacterium | reverse complement strand
AAGACCCCGTTGTACAAGATATTCTTTAACCGTCTGGGCCCTTTTCAGGCTTAAACTCTTATTGTATTCTTCTGACCCATGTAGATCGGTATAACCGATAATCTCCAGTTTTATTTTCGGACTTTCTTTCAGGTATTTGGCCAGCGCATCAAGATAGGGATATGATTCATTCTTTATTGACGCCTTGTCAAAATCGAAATATATTGCCCTTGTCTCAAAACTCTTATCTGAAACGAATATAAAAGAAGAGTAAATATCAAAATTCATTTTTTCACGACTGGATGTTATATAATAACGTTGATCAGCCCTGGTAAGATTAAAATCGGCTTTTTTACTGTTTACCATTTCACCAAGATTTTCAGGGGTACCGAACACACCATTTTCATACGTAACAAAATACAGGTCAACGGTGCCAATGTTTTCAGGCCTGTTCGATGAAAAGAAGAATCCCCCCAGGTCTTCCGCCGGAATAAGTCCGATATCTCTATATCCCTGGTTAAATGGTTTGGGTAGTTTTTTCGGATTAACAAATATCCCATCCTGACGTTCTGCCTTAACAAGGATCACACGGGATGTATCACCAAAGGGCCACATGTTGTAGTACAGGTTCTTCCCGTCCGCGCTTAAACTGGGTGATTTTTCATGATATTGTGTATTCACAACTCCTGGTATTGGTTCCGGTTTACTCCATTTCCCGTTGCTTTTTTTTGACCAGTACAAATCAAAAGAAACCCGCACCTGGTTTTTTTCATTTTTTGGCATCTCTATGCTTCCATCCCGGTCTGAAGAGAAAATCAATGTATTTCCATCCCGTGATAGATAGGGAGACTCATCATTATAAGGAGAGTTGACCGCCGTAAGCGCTTTGGGTTCAGTCCATTTTCCATCCTTTAAATGGGATATGTACAGATTTTGATACCTTCCTCCCCTGTCCGAATTAAATATCATCCAGCTTCCATCAGGTGAGAGAGTTGGAGAAAAATCATTATGTGTAGTGTTTACCGGAGACCCGATATTCTGTGGAGAATCAGATACCTTGAATCCTGTTGCGGCAATCTGTATCACACTCAATACGACTATTGCTGCTACTTGTAACGTTTTCATAATCACCTCCAGTTCATTATACCCATTAATTCATTATTTACCAATAAGTTTATCAAAACGCTTGAATTGCTGATGCATAATATCAACTGATCTTAATATACCAAGAAATTCACCATCCTGTCCAATAACAGGATAGTTTTCCAGTTCGGCAAGATTGTCATCCACATTGATAAAGAGGGAGATGATATCATATACAATAGTGTCCCCCTCGATATGATAGTACTCGACTGAATATAGATCCTGGGCGATGATCAGCGGAAAAAGATCTGTAGAAATGATACCAGATTGGATATCTTTTCTCAATAGATGAGCATCGATAAATCCCTGTAATTCGTCATTTTTCGAATAGACCGGATACAATTGTACCATAACATTGCGTGATGCTTTTTCAAGTATTGCTTCAATATTCTCATGAAGATATATACGGGGCATCTTATTCGCTGTTAAAAATATGATATCCTTTGCCCGTACATGCTTTAGCTGTTCCATGTCAAGGTATTTATCCTGGTAGGCAGAAGAATCGATTCTTGATTCAACCTGGGAACGATATAATACCGCCTTTTTCCCCAGAAAAAAAGATGTCACAGATGCCAGCGAAAGAGGGATCAGCAGTTCATAGGTACCGGTTATTTCTGTTATCATTATAACTGATGATATTGGAGTATTCTCAGTTGCTGAGAGAAAGGCTGCCATGCCGATAACAATATATGTTTCATTATTCAGCGGGATACCAAGCTGCTGCATAATAATTGCGTACCCGCTGCCAATAAATGCACCTATTACAACAGAAGGACCAAACAGTCCACCATTACCACCGGAACCCACCGTAAGAGATGTGGCCAGAATTTTAAATACAATAAATAGCGGTATTACAAGGATTGCAAAATTACCATCAATGAGTTTCTGAATATAGTTGTACCCCACACCTCCCGCGTAAGGAAATAAAATCAGGATCACACCCAGCAACAGGCAACCTGCCACAGGTTTTAGATAATCCGGAATATGTAAATCCTGGAATATGTCTATTGTTACATTCAGCACCTTTGAAAAAAGAAGTGATATGGGCATAACAAGAAGAGCAAGTATCAGGGCATAGTATATATCTGATGGAATAAAGGTAATATTCTGAAAATCGAACAACGCATGATGACCGAAAAAAATGATATAAACCGCGTAGGCGATCACCGAGGATATGATGGAATGGGCAACATAACTGGTATCTAATTCACTTGAAAAATATAATACTTCCGCCATATAGATTGAAGCACCCAGGGGGGCATGAAACACCGCCCCAATACTGGCTGACGCACCACATATAATAAACATACGGCGATTCTTTTTCAGATGGGGAAATATCTTCGTATAAAGTGCTCCCACACCTCCCCCGAGGTAGGCAACCGTACCTTCAATACCGGCAGATCCACCCACAGCGATAAGGATGGGAGAAGCGATAAGGGTTTTGAGAATTGCAGAAAGTGGTGAGATATACTTTTCATAACCGTTGAAGGCACCGATAACCGCATCAGTGCCGAAACGATTTATTTGTAGTCCTTTATATGTCTTAAAATACTTATTGAAAACACCCGAGACCAGGCCACCAACAAAAAGAAGAATGAGAATTAATGATACTTGTTGAAACCAGTCTCCGGTGGTGATTCTCGGACGATTGATAAAATTCTCAAAATCAGTCTTCAAAACGAGGTGAACCCCGTTTTCCATAATCCTGAGAAAAAAAGTAAAAATTGAAACGAACAGGCCAATGGTAATGCCTATGAAAAGGCTCATTAAAAAATTCTGCCACTTGTTGGACATGTGAAAGAAATTAAACGAGCTTTTTTGAATGGCCTGTAACAATTTTGATGGTATCATACGTAACCTGAACCGCCTGGTATCGTGCTATACCTGTTCGTTAAGAACCAATTACCTTCAAAACTTCCCTGGCCGCCATTTCTGGACCTTCCTGTTCATAACCTGCCATACCCAGCCGTGTTCTCATCTGTCCCACAAAAAGACTCTTCTGGAAGAAAGCCTTGAAATAACGTTCCGCTATAGCATCATGCAGCTTTTTATATGAAGGGGGACCGAATATATTCGCAAAGTATGAATGGACTATTCCTGTTGTAGTGGTTGTTCCCTTACTCATGACTGTCCCTTCCTTGAATACTGACAATGCTTTTTCAGCATTATCAAAACGCTCGAGAATAGGATGGTCTTCATCAATTTCCTCGTAATTATTCGCGTAAAGGATATAATCAATAGTAAAACCTTTTGTCACATTCTCATAGCTGGTTACCGGAAGCACAATCCGGGCATTTGTCTGTCCGGCACTCATAATAATTGAACGGTCCATCTGTCCAAATGCGTATCCCGGTTTAAGATCATCAATTCTCAGAAATGCACCGATCTCGGTACCATATCCAATAATATTCCCTTTATCGTCAATCTCCAGTGAACCCATGTCATCTGCGATTATTATAATATCACTGATCAATTCAGCACCGATATTACGCATGGCTTCAAGAGTCTCTGATTTACCAGCACCCGAGTCACCGATAAGAAGCATGGTGGCTTCTTTCCCATTTCTGAGAATAATTTCCATAAGAGCACCATGGAAAGGCATTATCCCCTGCTTCATCTTAATGGCATTGTGAAGGGTGAGCATCATCTTTTTCAGGTAACCGAAATAACCGAACTCATCCCTGTTCGGGCATGCGGCAACCATGATGTTGTTCTTTTCATCATCATAAAATACTGTAGGATATTCAGCCAGGGTATCCAGCTCATCACCAGGAACCCCAAAGAGATACACGCCATCCGGCTGTCGTTCAACCTCGTCATCATCAGCAATATCAAACAGGTTGCACAGTGTGAAACCAAGCTCATAAAATTTCTCGTGAATATACACATGTATTATAAGATGACCCACCCTTGCCGGATAACAAATCCACTCATCACTGTTCAGCTGTATAGTAGATAATGGATTAACATCGATTTTCACAAATGAACCAGTTCGCTTATTCATTTTCGGTTCCAGTATCAAGGGCGGGTTCATCATCACCTGGCGGATAACCTGGATTGATTTTAATTTTCCAAATGTTCCATCAGGATAATCAGTATTTACTGGAATTGAAATTGAACCAAAGGCTGCACCCGCTTCCACCTGCCTGTAGACGCGTGGATGTGTTCCCGTAAGGTTTTCCTCTATGTCCCTGTATGTTTTACGCATAAGCTGTGCAAGTGTCCCCACCGTGTCATTAAATGCCCTGTATGGACGCTGATCAATTGAGTCACCTTCTATTGAATCACACAGCACATACCGCTCAAATCCTCTCCAGAAGTTATAGATAAATTCTACAAAATCACTGAAAAGTGACGGATGCTTGAAAAACTGTGCTGATTTGGGATATAGTTTCTGTACTTCTTCCGCGGTATTTTTTGTGAGTCGTTTCAACGTATTTACCAGGACAGCAATGTCCTCTTCTCCAGGTGAGTCATTTTCAAATATCCTGATAAGAATTGATTTTTTCTCAACAAGCTGCCAGATTGCCCGGTGAAGTATCTCTCTAAAAACACCTCCATCGATGAGTTCTTCAGAGGTATCATAGATCTTTCCCCGCATTCTCAGAATAACCTTTTTATCAATTATCTTGTAGCTTTCAAGCATGGTTTATTTCCTTTTTTTATTAAAATTATAATCTCATAGCAAAATATATCATGAAAATACAAGTCAAATTACAACTAAACTTCTTCTTGCGTTACAGTACAAGATTTATAATACTTGCATTTTAATGTGTATTATAATTGATAATTATAACATAATGAAGATACAAATTCCATACGGAAAATCATTTTTACACATAAAAGTTCCGGAAGACGCCCATGTGCTGTCACCAAATCCAGTACCAGGAATTGATGATATTAACACGTATGCACCTGCAGTCATTTCTGATACGGAAGAATATAAGACACTTATAAAAAAAATTAATTCCGATTCATCCGTAGCCATTGTTGTGAACGACATTACCCGACCTACTCCCACAGGTGTGATCATTTCATGGTTACAAGAACTTCTTGCACCGGTTCCTGACCCTCGTATAAAAATAGTGATTGCAACCGGTTCACACAGGTCAAACACTGGGGACGAGCTTCGAGCTATGCTGGGAAATGATATAGTCAGCCATTTCACCATAATCAATCACGACGCCTTTGATGATACAACATTGCATTATTCAGGTGGAACCACAACAGGTGCTCCCGTGTACCTGAACAGGGATTACTGCGAAGCGGACATACGCATTGTAACCGGTTTCATTGAACCCCACTTTTTCGCGGGTTTCAGTGGTGGTCCGAAGTCTATCATGCCGGGTATTGCAGGCATTGAATCAATAATGCATTTTCATAATGCAACTCGCATCGATCATCCCAAAAGCACCTGGGGAGTACTTGAACACAATCCAGTACAGGATATGGCAGTTGAAGCCGCCATGATGATGAAACCCCATCTATCAGTTAATGTTGCATTAAATTCCCGAAAAGAGATAACAGGTATATTCGCGGGGGACGTAATAGCTTCACACAGGAAGGGGGCCCAGTTTGTTTCCAAACACGCCATGCTGCCATGCAGCAGCAACTACGACCTTGTAATTACCACCAACAGCGGATATCCACTTGACCAAAACCTTTACCAGTCGGTCAAGGGAATGAGCGCAGCCTCCCGCGTTGTCCGCAAGGGTGGAACAATACTCTGCGTTGCGGAGTGCCGTGACGGTATTCCCGCACATGGTGAATTCGGGCAAATGCTCATTGAGCAGTCTTCCCCTGCAAAAATTCTCTCAACTATCAGGCAGGACGGGTTCGCACGCTACGACCAGTGGCAGGTGCAGGCACTGTGCAAGATACTGGAACACGCGAATGTACACCTGTATTCTTCCCTTGCACCCTCCACCGTTAAAAACGCGCACCTGCATCCATGTAACGACGTACAGGAATGTATTGACACCATTATGTCAGCACATGGTGATGATTGTCGTATTGCCATATTGCCTGAAGGCCCCATGGTAATCCCCTTTACTGAATAACATTCTGTCATTTGCTTGACCTTCTACCGTATTACCCATATAATTCACAAAATTAATGCAACAATGGAGGGAGCCATGACCCCGTACCATGTACTCATCCCGGTTTTAGCCGTACTGGTGTTTTTCCTGATCAGGGCTGAATTTACTTTCAAAATGAAGCAGATATACGTAATCAAGCCCGTCTGTACTTCAATTCTCATCGCAGTAGCACTGCTCTCCCTGTCGAGGGATGGACAGTTCGTCCAGTCATATACACTGGCGATAACTGGCGGCCTGTTACTTTCAATGGGGGGTGACGTCTCCCTCATGTTCATGAACGAATCTCAAAAGGCCTTCAGAATTGGCCTGGTATTGTTTCTGCTTGCACATATCGTATATGCAATAATCTTCACCGTGTACAGTGGCTTTCAATGCGGTATTGACCTGTTAAGTGGCGGAATTCTCCTTGCCATTGGAGCTGCACTGTATGTCTTTCTCTATCCCGGACTTGGCGACATGAAAGTATCTGTGCTTGCTTATATACTCATCATCAGCCTCATGGTAAACCGGGCGGTATCCACTTTCGAGGGATCATTTTTTAACAGCACCCAGGCGTGGATGCTTACCATAGGTGCCGGCTTATTCTACATATCTGACATCTTCATCGCGCTGAACAGGTTCTGGAAACCAGTCAAGTACAACCGTATCAGCCTCTCCATGTATTACTCCGGGCAACTGTTAATCGCCATGAGCACAGGGTTTTTCTAATCTGCGGCACCTTTTTACTTGTACAAAAAAAATCCCCCTGTGGGAACAGGGGGATTTAAGGGATAATATGTGTACTACAAATTGTAGTATGGGATTACTTTTCACGTGGGAACGGCCAGGCCATGATACCGCCTTCCATTACCTTCACGTTCGTATAACCATTCCCTTCCAGCACACGGGCAGCTTCGTAACCACGAAGAGATATCTTGCAATAGCATATTATTTCTGTATTCTTATCTTCAGGGATTTCATTAAGCCTGTTCCTCAGTGCACCGATGGGTATGAGCGCTTCTCCAATACCAAGACGCATCTCTTCATATTCATCAGGCCCACGGGCATCCAGGAGGAATGGTTTCTCACCCTTATCAAGCTTGCTCTTCACTTCACAGCTGTATATACCCGTCATGCGGCCTTTCAGCTTGTTCTGCATGATGTGGTTGGTGGCAATAAAGTGATCAATGGCAAGTGAGAACGGTGGCGCGTATGGCAGGTCTGAATTCACCAGGTCTTCCACCGTCAGCCCGCCCTTCAGGGCCATTGCCCACTGCGCAACCTGCTTACTGACATCGCCGGGACCTATGCACTGCGCGCCAAGCACCTTGCCGGTTTTCTTATCAGCTACCATCTTGGTTACCAGGAGTAAACCTTCCATGAAGCCCGGCTTATCAGGACTCGCGTTTATCACGGTTTCGATATCATATCCCAGTTTACGGGCGTTTGTTTCTGATAAACCGGTGGCACCCGCACCGTATTCAAAAACCTTGCAGATACCGGTCTGAATGGTACCAGGGAACGTAACGGTGTTGCCCAATATGGCATTTTCCCCGGCAACACGTCCTTCAAGGTTGGCAAGGTCACCGTAGGGGGCATGCACCTGCTTTCCTGTTATAATATTTTTTACTTCCACGCAGTCACCTGACGCGTACACATCGGGGTCGGATGTCTGCATGTATTCGTTTACCTTTATACCACCCACTTCACCAAGATCAATACCAGCTTCTTTCGCGATTTTCACATTCGGGTTAACACCGATAGCCACAACCGCAAGTTCACATGGCAGTTCAATACCATTCTGCAGCTTTACACCGGTAAGCTTTCCGTTTTCTCCAAGAAACTCCGCCACGCCATTATCAGTAATAACGTTTGCATTATTGCTTTTCACATGGTTTTCTACAATCTTTGCCATTTCCCAGTCTAAGAAAGTAAGCAGTTGCGGTAAAAGTTCTATAACGGTAATCTCTATACCCGCAAGCTGCAGGGCTTCACATGTTTCAATACCAATAAGCCCACCGCCAATAACAACAGCCTTCTTGATCTTCTTTTCATCACGAACCTTTCTCAGGTAATCAGCATCTTTCATTGACTGCAGCGTGGTAATACCATCAAGCTCCACACCAGGTATGGGGGGAATCTTTGGAACAGAA
>JAGYNX010000008.1 GCA_018399855.1 Spirochaetota bacterium | reverse complement strand
TAACACCAGATTGAACATTAAATCCTCGCTTTTTAAGCTCTGCAAATCCCTTCTTATTAACCCACTTTGCAAAGCTTCTGAAATATTCTGGTTATTAAAGATAGGCCGGGTGAAGGAGAAGACACTATTCACTGTATGACCATACATTCATCCAAGGGCCTGGAGTTCAATACTGTTATTCTGACAGGTCTTCGTGACGGGACATTTCCCGATCCTGCCACTGATGTTGCAGAAGAAAGGCGGTTGTTCTATGTGGCATGTACCCGTGCAGAAGAAAGGCTTATTGTGTTGTATCATACAACAACTGATAACGAACCAGGATTGTTCGCCCGTGAAGCTGGATTTTGAAAAGCATTCGATATTTTCAGTTGACAATATATTTCGTTGTGCACATAGTTGAACAAACGAAAAAACTGCCGTTGTTTACGGTGGATTTCTTCTTTGAACAGCAAAAGGAGCAGGATATGGATGCATTTATAACCAACTTAGTAAGTGAATATCATGAGGCCTTTCTTAAAACCCTTGAAATCGGTGTTATAATTGCCGTATGGGTAGTATTTGCCGGTTTTATACGATTCGGTATTGCCGTGTATCGCAGAAAAAAAGGGATTTATCCTCCTGCTGAAAGCATGAGAGAATCTCACTGATCAAGTAATTATCTAACATCAATATGAACAAAAGGCGAACAGAAAAACTGTTCGCCTTTCGCGTATAGGATTGGATTAATATTACCTACCTGTTCTTCATTGTGTTTAATGTTTCGCGAAGTTTATCCAGCTCTTTGCCGTATTCAGACCAGTTCCCATCACGCATATGCTTCTGGGCATTCATGTAATGCCTGTAAGCCCTGCCGGCATAGTTTTTAAGATCAGTGAGTATATCACGTGGAACATCGCTGACAGAAGATGAATCCTGCCGGCCAATAAATAACTTTTCAAGGGCTGTTGCAAGGTCATTTTCCATAACCATTCTATTGGAATAGGATACGATTACCCTTTTTAGTTCAGGCATCTCGCTTCTTTCTGCCTTAAGGTACAGTGGTTCTATAAAGACTAATGAATCTTCAACGGGTATTACCAGCAAGTTACCCCTGATGACGGATGATCCTTTCTGGTTCCAGAGTGTCAATTGTTTCGATATTTCAGCGTCCTGGTTAATTCGAGCTTCAATCTGCATGGGACCGTAACTGAGTTTATCCTTTGGTAGCTGGTACAGCATCAAATCACCATAATCAGGTGGATCACACTTGGCGATAAAGAAACCGATCATATTATCTTTTTCTCGTGGAGTAAATGGAAGTATGAGGATATATTCGTTTTTTTTCTGACCTGGTAGTGAGGATACCATGTAATAACTGTGCATCGGTTCCTGTGTGTCCTCGTACACCTGGTTTGGTATTTCCCAGAGGTCTTCGTTGTTATAAAAAACATTGGGATTTTTCATGTGGTATTTTAAAAGTATGTGGCTCTGTATGCTAAACAAGGCCTCCGGGTATCGAATATGCATCTTCAGGTCATCAGGCATTTCACTGCCGGGTTTGAAAAGTCCTTTGAATATGCGTGAATACACCTGTATGATTGGATCCTTGTCATCCATGATGTAATAATTCATAGACCCATTGTATGCGTCTATTACAACCTTCACCGAATTTCGTATGTAGTTAATGTCTCCCGAAGAAGTTCGGGTGGGTGTGGAATAAGGGAATTTGCTGGAGGTAGTATAGGCGTCTAATATCCAGTATAATTTCCCTTCAGATAACACGATATAAGGATCGCCGTCAAAATCAAGGAAGGGTGATAATGTATTTACCATCTCCTTTATATTCCGGCGAAACATGATCCGGCTGTCTTTCTCGATGGTGTCAGAAATCAGTATGTTAATATCGCCGAAAGAAATGGCGTATAGCAATTTTTTAAAAAAGGAGTCAAGCACGTCGCCGCCTTTCCCCTTGTATATTGTGTACTTGTTTGAGTCTCCAGCGGGATAGTCAAACTCACCGGGTTTTATTGAAGTATTTGTAATAACATAAGGGTTCTTGTGCTCGCCATAATATACCTGTGGCTGGTCAACTGACAGTGGTATTTTTGTTTTGGTGGGAATGTCATAAATGAGCATTTCCGGCATTCCTTCAGGTGTTATTCTGTCCACCCTGTTTGCCACGATACTGTAGCCATGAGTATATATAAGGTGCTGGTTTATCCATGTTTTACTGTTTTCCGCCAGCTGGCTGATATCAAGTTCACGGGCACCAAGTGTCATGGCGAATTTTTGACCATTCACCGTGTACCTGTCAACATCGATGTCATTGAATGTATAATAAGGTTTCAGTTCCTGCAGCTGCCGATAGGTTTGTTTAAGGGGTCTCCAGTCCCAAAGACGAATATTTTCAAATACCGAGGCATTATTCTTGATATCATTGTAGGTAAGGTTATTCTTGTTTTCAAAGGGCACTTCTTTTACCCGCTCAATATCATAGGCCAGCCTTGTGAACTTGATGTTATTTTCAATAAAGGGCCTTTCCCTGGAAAGTTCATTAGGATCTACAACAAAACGTTGCTGTAATGATGGAAATATTGTACCCAGTAAAAAATATGCAGGAATGATGGCCAGGAGAACAAATATTGGAAGCTTGAAGCTGCGTATAACAATATTTGCAAATAATAACGCTGCCGCGGCAAATGATATGATCATGCAGACATTGTACGCGAGAAGCTGGGCGTGTACACCTGTATAACCGGCTCCGAAAAAATCACCCTGGTTAGAGAAAAGAAGCTGGTACGCGGAGATTCGGTAGCCAATTCCAAGCAGTAATACCATGGAACCAAGAAGTATTGAAAGATGGGCTCTTGAAAAACGTGAAAATTCAACCTTTCCGTTATGAACAAATATACCACTGTTGAGAACATGAAAGGCAGTAGAGAATGCTGTTAAGATTACCAGCGCGATCATCATCCAGCTGTAAAGAAACTGGTAGAATGGCAATGAAAATACATAGAATCCCAGGTCATTGTTGAAAATTGGGTCGGTGGGAAAACCTGAAAAAGATGTTGCATGCACATGCATGAGGTATTCCTTCCAGTAAGCTGAAGACGCCGTTCCCATGAGAAAACCAACAAACACTACACCAATGGTAAGAATGATGAGAGCAAGCTTCCTGGGAGATCCCACCACAGGGAGTTGCAGCCTGTCCAGGATGTTGTTGGTAAATATTCTGCCGCGTCCGCCAAGCAATCGTATCAACAGGTAATTAAGAAAGAAAAGAAAAATAAATGCGGCTGAAAATACACCGTGAACGTTGAACTTGGTGAAGAAAAGTGTCCAGAATATGTTCAGACTGTCATAGATTGCGAACCATCTGAAATCAACGTAAAATTTTGATATGAGCTGTATGATAATATACAAGATGATTACCAGTGCTATTCCCCATCCAAAACGTTTATTCATCGTCACTACCTCTTTGTATTTATGAATAATGTGTTATTTCTCTATAATTATTGTTCAGCTTAGAGCTTTCATACGGGGCAGGCATTTGAAATTTTACAAACCAGTACTATCCCGTATTTTTCTGCGACCATGGTATACGCTTTTTCCAGCGCCGTAAACAATTTTGAACTGTCACCGGTAACAATTGTACTCATCTGCCCCATGGTGACAGTGAGATCGGCTCCTTCCAGCACGCCGATAAATTCATCAATTATGGGGCCGATGCTGGCCTCTCCAAGCGGGTACAGACTTAATTCAATACTTGTGATCATACCTGGCACCTCACCGCGATAAAATTGCCGAAAGCAGGAAACAGGTTTTTCCCGATTGCTTCGCAACATGATGAAAATGGAATTGCCCACCTGTATGGCAGCATAAAGGTAGAGCCTTTGAGGGTTACATCCCCTTCGATTGACAGAATTTTCTTCAGTTCAAACCAGTTGAAAAAGTGTGCATTCCCAAATACCAGATCTTTGTCACCTTTCAACCTGCGTACCAAACCCATGTAAGAGAAGGAGTTCAGTACTCCGGTGATAATAACTCCACCTGGACGTGTCAGTAATGCCATTTTGTGTATTGCTTTCTTGTAATCGGGAATAAACTCAAGTGACGTTATGGCAATAGTTATATCAAACTGCTCATTAAAATCAGTTTCAATGAAATCACCCTGAATAAACCTGGCATTATCGAGATCCTTTTCCCTGGCAGATTGTATCATCGATTCGGAAATATCAATACCGGTAACAGAATATCCACTATTCACCAGCCATTTTGTCCAGTGGGCTGTACCCGATCCTATTTCAAGTACCCCGGGATGGGAAGAAGATGAAGGCAAAAGAGAGGAAATGGCGTTTTTTTCCAGTTCGTCAATTCGCATTGTTACGGGATTTGTATACCATTGATCATATGATTCGGCAATGTTGTTAAAGTCAAATAATGAACCCTTTACCATGTGCACTTCTCCTGTAGAAATATCAATCTCACTTTATTTTAATAGGTGCTTTCTTTTTCGTCAATACCATAATAATTTGCTGATGTGATCTTGAAATTTTACACAATATTCAAATGTATGAATGGGATGACGAAAAGAGGCAACCATAATTTTTTTACATAAAAAAAAGAGACGCATACAAGTGCATCTCTTTTTTATTAATATTATTTCACCGTACCGTGATTTGGGTGTGGATGATAATACGCGTCAATACTTCTCTGTTCGATCTCGCTTTTTTCAGTAAACTTGATAAAATTACTGGAGATAAGTGAAAGGGGACCTTTTGCGGGTGTCAGCCCTAGTTTTCGCAATTTCTCTTCAATAGACTTGTAATTAATAAGCTTAAGATCATATGAAACCTTGATTCGTCCCTTTTCTGGTCGCATATTGATGCTGTATATGCCCAGCAGGCTGGAAAGTACATCACGAAGCTTTTTACGCTGCTTCTCGTTTATTTTTCCTCTCAGAAAAAAAGTATGTGATCGTTTTATATTCCTCATGGCGATACCTCTTATATTCGATATTTTCATATTTCAATGAACCGTGTTTACGTTGAATAACTAACTGTAGTATACTTCAATGCTGCATGTAAATCAACAAATTTAGTAAATAATAATATACTTTACAGCGAAAGAAAAAATTTTATTAACAAATTCTTCTATTTATTATATGTACTTTCTAAGTAAAAAGTGTTACATTTTTCATTCATTTTGTTGCAGAATCCATAAAAAACGTGAATAATATAATAAATAGTAAAGAGGGGCAGGATCATGGCAGAAATAATGCAATTTGATTCAGGTGAATTAACCCGGGAAGTTGTGGCATCAATGAAGGGACAAAAACACATACATGTGATCTTTTCAACATTTGGAGAACGTGAGGCTTCGTTGATATATGAAAAGATCTCTCAGTTACGTGAGAACCTTGGAGACCTGGTTGATACAATTTACCTGTCACACAGACGCGCGGGTGACGATGAAGAAGAAACTGAACAGATGGCGCGTAAAGCTGATCATAACGCGGAGATACTTATTTGCAATAACCTGGAAGTGCCGGATATGGGGGCAGAAAAAGGTAAGGGGGCGGATATGCGAAGAGCCCTGTATCATATAAATACCACGAAGGTAAAAAGTAACCCCGATGATCATATAGTCATATTTCTTGACGCAGACGTGGTGTCGCAATACTTCGGGGCTCACTTCGTAACCGGTCTTGCAGGTGCAGTATTGAATGGTAATGATTTTGCCAAGGCGAGTTTCTGGCGTGAAATGGGGCGGGTAAAGAAATATGTAGCCCAGCCATTGTTCTCGGTGATAGATCATCCCGGACTTGAAAAGCTGTCCCAGCTGGCATACCCCCTTTCAGGAGAAGTTGGTGGAACAGTTTCATTTTTTAACAGTGTCAATTTCTGGCAGATATACGGTGTTGAAACAGGGATAAATATTGATGCCAGTATGCGCAACTACAGGGTGGCGGACGTCAACCTGGGCCTGTACGATCATGAACACCATGGAGATACAGGTATACAGAAAATGTCCTTTGGAATAATCCGTACATTCATACGGCAATGTGTTGATTACGGCATACTCGAATTGAAGGACGGCGCCAAAATCAGCGATATCTTCAAAGCGTCCTACATCGATGGAAATGCCCAGAGGCAGAAAATGGAGTTCAACCTGGAGGAGAAAAAATACCAGCCCCTGGAAAAAATATTTTAACACAGAGACACTGAGATATTCTCTGTTTCTCGGTGTCTCTGTGGTGATTATACTATTCTTTCACAAGCGACCGTAATACCTCGATGCGGGCGGTGAGGGTATCCAGCGAGTCGGTGAGTGAGTCAGACTTCTCGGTTACCATCCCTGTTATTTCAACCAGTTGCTCAATGGAGTTGGTTACTTCCTGTATTGTGATCTTCTCTTCTTTAGTGGCAGTGGTGATATTAGAAGAACCGGTGAGTATTTTCTGCATGTTCTGTTCAATTGTTTCGGTAAGCTTTTCCTGTGAGATGCACAGGTCAAGTATTGTATCAATTCCCATGTTCACATTGTTCACCGCAGTTTCAACATCATTAATGGATTTGCCTGATGTAACGATGAGCTCTGTTTCATTTTCAATATCTGCAACGGTTTCCAGTAAAATCGACTGAATTGATTTTGACTGCTGAATCGATAATTCAGCCAGTTTCCCTATCTCGTCGGCAACAACCGCGAATCCCCGTCCGTATTCTCCCGCACGTGCAGCTTCAATGGATGCGTTGAGAGACAACAGGTTAGTTTTTTCAGCGATATCATTGATGATTTCTGTAATCTCGCGAATGTTCCCCGAAGAGTTCTTGATCTTTTCCATACCGTCGCGAACCTCAGAGAGTTGGGTCCTGGTTTCCGAGGTCTGTCCCTGGCTTTGATAACTCAGTTTCACGGCTTCTTTGGCTGCTTCAGTGATATCACTTATTCCATTGATGTAGCCCATCAGGAGTTCCTTGTTGTCGTTGATAACATTGTCCTGTTCACTGGCACTTGTTGCGATCATATCCACGCTTGAAGCAAATTCCTCCATGGCAGCTGTGGTTTCTTCAAGATTGCTGCCCTGGTCATTCATTCTGCCCTGCAGGGCGTTCGCTGTTTCCTTTACCGATTGTGAAAAAGTGGTTAGTTCTTCAATAGACTCCTTCACATTCTGAATAATTGACAGGAGGTCGCTGTTGGTTTGCTCCACGTATTTTTGTGATTTTACCAGGTCTTCGGCCATCTGCGTGGAACGCATGGATAATACCGCCCCGAAGGCGATTATGAAACCGGGGTATCCAAGGTTGATCCAGAAATAGTTAGAATAAATCACCCCGGCGACGGTAAGTGAATCATGTCCTATGCATATCATGATAAGAATATATCCGAAAAGCAGGGGCAGTGCGCCGCGTACTTTACTCAGAAGGCCGCGTATGATAAGAACTCCCCATATTACCTGCAGTATTATGCCAAAACCACCTATTAAAGGAAATCGCCATCCGGTCACCGGGTTATCCGCCGTAGCTGTCATGCTGATAATAATTGTTATTACGGTAAGTCCGGTGAGCACCAGCCGAACCATGCGACTGGTCTTCTCAAGCATACGTTCAATAAAGAAGAACATGAAAAGCGCTTCAAGGGACAGCAGGGCATAGTACAGCTTGTCCTGGGTATTAAAATCCATTATAAAGTATTCAGGAAGGTAAAAATGCATGGCCAGGAAACACCAGATTAATGAAATAATGCCAAAATAAAGGGTTAAGAGATCTCGATTTTTCAGGTAAAAGTAAAAGATCAGAATGCTTAAGATTAATGTGAGAAAACTGGTGGCCATGGCGACATATTCAGACATCAGGCGTCGAAAGAAGGTAATTGTTTGTGCATCATGAACTGAAGTTATGAGGGGCTCCCCGTTGTATTCAGCATTTTGATTACTGAATACCCGTATAGCGATGGTATTCTCTCCATCGAAGTTTATAATATTTCCCGGAATAATATAGTACCTGAAGTTGTTCCAGTTTGAATGAAAATCAGGGTATTCACTGCCTGCTGATCCTATCCTGTATCCGTTAAAGTATGTATCTTCAGCATCCCATATTTTACCAAGTGTAAAGGCGTTGTGTTGATTTTTGAATGAAGATGGTATGGTAATATTTTTTCTAAGCCAGAGTGTCTGCCTGCTTTTTTTATCCGTAAGTTTTCCGGGAAGATCTATGGTATCCCATCCGCTGTGATCATATTCAGGAGACTTGAAGGCTGCATTATCAACGGTATTGATTCTCCATTGGCTGCTAATATTGATGGAGTTGTCACTTGTGTATGTACACTGGATGAAAAGCAACGATGTTATTATGATTAGTGAATAGCATACCAGTTTCTTCATGAATTATAATATTCCTTCAAATGATTAGTATAGAATGACATTCCGGGCATCTAACCTGTACCAGTATTATATAGTACCATTATTTGTTGCAAACAAAATTATTTTCATAACAGGCTGATATAAAAAAAAGGATGCAGTTGTTTGCATCCTTTTTTCACACAGGGGGCAGAAGTTATTATCCGGTTTTATTTTTCATTCTCTCCAGTTCCATCTGCCGCAGTTCTTTCCGCAGTATCTTGCCAACACCACTCTTGGGCAATTCATCTATAAACTCGATTATCTTGGGTACCTTGTACTTGGCAAGCTTGTCCTTACAGTAATTAATTACTTCCTCTTCTGTTAATGCCGCGCCGGATTTGAGAACCACGAACGCCTTTACCGTTTCACCACGATACTCATCAGGGATGCCAACAGCGCATGCTTCTACAATTTGTGGATGCTCAAATAAGACTTCATCGATGTCACGGGGATATATGTTGTATCCACCCGCGATTATCATGTCCTTTTTCCTGTCCACAATATAGAAATAACCATTTTCATCAAGCTTTCCAATATCTCCTGTATACAGCCACCCGTTTTTCAGGGTTTTTTCAGTTTCTTCGGGCATGTTGTAATATCCAACCATGACCTGGGGGCCCTTGATTATTACTTCACCCGGTTCGTCGGGACCCACATCACGTGTGCCATCTTCCAGGTCGACAAGCCGCATCTCGGTATCAGAAATGGGCAGACCGATTGAGCCGGCCCGGGTTTCGCCACCATATGGATTGATGGTGGCCACAGGTGATGTCTCAGATAACCCGTAGCCTTCGCAAATCTGGGCACCTGTTTTTTCCTCAAACTCCTTGATTACTTCAACAGGAAGTGGTGCCGCCCCTGAGAAACATCCTTCAATTGATGAAAGGTCGTATTTATTGATATCAGGATGATTCAGCACCCCAACATACATGGTGGGTACAGCCGGGTAAAAATTTACCTTGTATTTTGACACAGCTTCAAGTATGGCATCTGGTTCAGGACGGGGGATGAGCACATCTGTCCATCCCTGCCATATGCTCAGGTTCATAACCGTTGTAAGGCCGAATGAATGAAAGAAGGGGAGAACACCAAGTTCTGTGAGTTTTCCCTTTTCAAAACCAGGAAACCATGCAACTATCTGCTGAACATTGCATGACAGGTTTTTGTGGGTAAGCATAACACCCTTGCTTACCCCGGTGGTACCGCCAGTGTACTGCAGGCTGGCCAGGTCTTCAAACCTTGCCTTGTTTCCGGGGTCATCATCGGGATATTTCTTCAGAAGATCAGACCATTCATACACATTCTCGGTTTTTGGTATTTTTTTATGCTTGTCTTTGGCGACAATGGGAAGCAGCTGTTTTTTGGGAAAGTTCAGATGATCACGTATATGGGCTACAACAATCTTTTTAACCGGTGTCTTTGGCATTAATGCAATCATCCTTGGGCCAAGAAGGTCCAGGGTAACAAGGATGGATGACTCGGAATTATTTAACTGGTATTCAAGCTCCCTGTCAGAATAGAGGGGGTTGTTCATTACAACAACCGCGCCAATTTTCCATGCGGCATAGGTGGCGATGGCAATCTGCGGTACATTGGGAAGCAGCATGGCAACCTTGTCACCGGGATTGACACCCATGTCAATAAGCGCATTGGCAAAACTGTTGACCATTGAGCGAAACTGTTTGTATGTTATTTTCGCGTCTATGAAAATGAGTGCGTTATTGTCGGGGAATTCATCACAAGTTTTTTCCATTCCATCAACAACAGTCATAACTTCGTACTTGAGTGATTCCGGAATCCCCGGGGCATATGACTTCAACCAGGGTCTTTCCATTGAGAACCTCCTGTATGTGTGTTTTATTGAGAAAGTGCCGCGGGACCAGCGAAGATAGGTTTTCTCATATTCATTAATATGTAGATTAAAAAGTAAACAATGTCAATAAAATAATTACATACCACATAAAATAAATAATGTTAGCTTTATATTGACATTAGTGTCCGCCGGTTTATAAAAGTATTATCATACAGATGGTGATCATGTGATCATTTCTTTTTTATGCTTGTCGGGGTTATAATGTACCTGTATCCTGATCATATATCAACAGGGCAGGTGGCGAAGTGAGTTTAAAAGAATATTGCAGTGGAGAAGGCATTCATCGGCGACACATATTGATAGATACATATCCTTATGGTTCAGATGAAGGGGCCGTGGTGGTTGAAGGGAAACTCCTTGAAGACAGGTTACAGCATTATTATCTCACAACCGGAGAAAAGCGGGCTCCGGGGCCATTGCATCATATGGTATTGCGAATCCTTGTGAAAGGTCCACAACTTCAGATACAGGATATTGAAGTCGAAATGAACGAGATTCCCAGGGAGGAATGTGCAGAAACTGCCGGTTTCATGGAAGCGGTAAGAGGTATGAAGATCGGTCCTGGTTTTACAAAAAAAGTACGTGCCCTTCTCGGGGGAACGAAAGGATGTGCTCACCTGGTAGAGTTATTGCTTGCCATAGCACCGGCGACGGTACAGGGATTCTGGGCATACAGGGCAAGAAAACCTGTATCCGGAGAGTTCAAATCAGGAGGAACTCTTTCAAAGTACCTGGAAAACACCTGTTATGTCTGGCGTTCAGACGGGCCAATGATGGAGAGACTACGGGAACGCTTCAAGAAGGATGATACAGAATAATACTATTTTGTTTGAACTGGATGGGTGTATTTCAGCACCTTTTCTTTCTCAAGGGTAATCATCCCTTTCAAAGTGTGAAATGCTTCAGACAAAGTATTTAAAAAGTGACCCAGTGCCTCTTGCGAGTGTTATATAGAATAAATAGTGTTCAAGGTTAATGTATGATATAGTAGTAACGATTTCAAAGTTATATTTGCTCCAAATTGCATAAGAATTTTCATATTGTAACATAATGTGTTACTAAAATAAATATGATGGCTATCAATGTAAAAAAACAATATGTATCCAGATTTTTTTATTGAAAATATAAATTTACTCATAAGGATCGGTTTCGAGTCCCTTTATTATTATTAAAATACGAATTTATATATTGGGTTTTATATATGGTTTAATAACACTTTTTAAAAATAAGAAGGGGTAATATGGGAAATTTAGGAACGGTTGTAAGTCAGGTTGTTGAAAAGTACAACAAGGACAAGACCAGGCTTATGGACATCGTTACCGATGTGCAGAGTGAGCTTGGATATGTCTCGGATGAAGCCGTTGTTCAACTGGCAAAAGCTCTGGGTGTTTCAAAGGTGGATATAGACGGGGTGGTTACTTTTTACCATTTCTTCTCCAAGACACCTGTGGGTAAATATTCAGTATATCTGAACAACAGCGCGGTTGCGAACATAAAAGGACGGTCTGCCGTGGCAAAGGCTTTTGAAGAAGCGGCCGGTTGTTCTTTCGGAAGAACAACCGAAGACGGTGTAATGGGTCTTTTTGATACTTCATGTATCGGAATGAATGACCAGGAGCCGGCAGCAATCATTAACGGTGTAATTTTTACCGACCTTACACCTGAAAAGGCGAAAGAACTTGTTGCTGACATGAAAGCCGGAAAAGAAGTCAGTGAGCTAGTTAAGAATTTTGGTGATGGGAATAACCAGTCTGAATTGATCAAATCAATGGTTAATAACAATATTCAGAAAAAAGGCCCTGTTCTTTTTGCGCCTTTTGAAACTGGATCGGCACTAAAAGCAGCTGTCGCGAAAACTCCTGATGATGTAATTGAAGAGGTAAAACTTTCCAATCTTCGAGGACGCGGCGGCGCGGGATTCCCAACAGGTATGAAATGGGATTTCTGCCGGCAGGCTGAGGGCGCAAAGCATTACGTGGTATGTAACGCTGACGAAGGCGAACCGGGTACTTTCAAGGATCGTGTAGTACTTACAGAGATCCCTGAAATGCTGTTTGAAGGTATGGCCGTTGCGGGATACGCGGTTGGTGCTGAAGAGGGTATTCTTTACCTCAGGGCTGAGTATCTGTACCTCAGAAAATTCCTCGAAAAGGTACTTGAAGATCTCAGGTCTAAAAACGTATTGGGGAAAAATGCCGGTGGTAAAGACGGATTTAACTTTGATATACGAATCCAGATGGGTGCGGGTGCCTATATTTGTGGTGAAGAATCCGCGCTTATTGAATCAGCTGAAGGAAAACGTGGTGAACCCAGAAACAGGCCTCCATTCCCGGTTCAAAACGGGTATCTTGGATATCCAACTACGGTAAACAATGTTGAAACATTTTGCTGCGTATCACGAATTATGCTGGAAGGTGGCGAATGGTTCAAGAAAATGGGAACTGCCCAGTCTTCTGGAACTAAACTTCTCAGTGTATCAGGTGACTGCAAGAAGCCCGGCATCTATGAAGTTGAATTTGGCACCACTATACAGACACTTCTTGAAATGGTTGAAGGCCGAACAGCAAAAGCTGTACAGGTTGGGGGACCATCGGGAACCTGTGTTGGAAAAAAAGACTATGGGAAACGAATCTGTTACGACGACCTGGGAACGGGCGGTTCCATGATTATTGTAGGACCAGACCGTGACCTTTTAGAAGTTGTACATAATTTTATGGAATTTTTCGTTGAGGAATCCTGTGGATGGTGCGTTCCATGTAGAGCTGGAAACCAGTTGCTGCTTGACAAGCTTGAGAAGGTAATGGCAGGAAAAGCCACTAAACAGGATTTGAAGGAACTTGAAGAGTGGAGCAATATTATAAAAGCAACCAGCCGTTGTGGACTGGGGCAGACTTCACCAAATCCAATCGTGACAACACTTAAAAATTTTCCTGAAATGTACCAAGCGAAGATTCAGAAGGATGTTGATTACGTTTCCGAGTTTGATCTTAAGGCTGCTGTACAGGAATCTTGCAAGGCTGCAGGAAGAATCCCTAATATAAAGGAACATTGATTATGAGTGAAATAAATATTACAATTGATGGCAAAAAAATTAAGGCAAAAGCAGGCCAGATCATTGTAGAAGCTGCAAGGGAAAATGGTGTATACATTCCAACGCTGTGTGACTACGAGGGAATCAAGCCTGCGGGAACATGCCGTATCTGCACGGTAAAAATTGGCGGACGAAACATGGCCGCCTGTACAACCCCGGTAGCAGAGGGTATGATGATCGAAAATGACGTTCCTGAATTAAATGATTTCAGGAAAGCTATTGTCGAAATGCTTTTCGTTGAGGGGAACCACATGTGCCCTGTATGCGAAAAGAGTGGCAACTGTGAATTGCAGGCCCTGGCATACAAGTATACTATGCTGGCTCCAAGATTCCCTTATCTATGGCCACAAAGAACAGTGGATGCGTCATTCCCAAAAATTCTCATAGATCGTAACCGTTGTATACAGTGCCTCAGGTGTGTTCGTGGTGTAACAACAACTGATGGAAAGCATATATTTGGACTTGTAAACCGTGGGGGAAAAGCGATAATATCGATTGACCCTGAACTTGCTAAAGAAATGACCGAAGAAATGGCAGAAAAGGCCATGGAACTCTGTCCAGTAGGTGCGATACTTAAAAAAGAAGTTGGATATGCTGTACCAATCGGCATGCGTAAATATGATGGCAAGCCAATTGGCAGTGAATACGAAAAATAATCAGGACAGACCGATTACGGAGGATTAATATGAGTAAACCAGTTGTAGCAACAGCGTCTCTGGCGGGATGTTTCGGATGTCACATGTCCCTGCTGGATATTGATGATAGAATTTTAAAACTTATTGAACTGGTTGAGTTCAATAAGTCACCCATTGACGATATCAAGACTTTTACAAAACAGTGTGATATCGGCCTTATCGAAGGTGGATGTTGTAACAGTGAAAACGTGGAAAATCTGCGTGATTTCAGAAAGAATTGCAAAATTCTTATTTCTGTTGGTGAATGTGCCATTATGGGTGGCCTTCCGGCAATGAGAAACGGTATTTCCGTTAAGGAATGCCTGGAAGAAGCATACTTAAACTGTCCGACGGTAGATGATAATATTATTCCTTGTGACGATGAGCTTCCGATGATTCTGGACAGGGTATATCCATGTCATGAAATAGTTAAGATTGACTATTATTTACCTGGCTGTCCTCCAAGAGCAGATCTTATATGGGAAGCACTTGTTGCACTTCTTGAAGGCAGAGAATTAGATTTACCGTACGAAGTAGTTAAGTTTGATTAATCGGAGAGAGAATTATGGGTAGAAAAATTACGATAGAACCAGTAACAAGGGTTGAAGGTCATGGAAAAGTGACCATTCAGCTTGATCCACAGAATAATGTAACCGATTCAAGGCTGCATATAGTTGAATTTCGTGGGTTCGAAAGATTTGTACAGGGGCGTCCATACTGGGAAGCACCTGTACTGGTACAGCGTCTTTGCGGTATATGTCCGGTAAGTCACCATCTTGCGGCTGCAAAGGCACTGGATGTTATTGTTGGTGTTGGACCTGATGGTCTTACTCCAACCGGTGAGAAAATGAGAAGGCTTATGCATTATGGGCAGACTTTTCAGTCCCACGCCCTTCACTTCTTTCACCTTGTATCACCTGACCTCCTGTTCGGTATAGATTCTGATCCGGCTACAAGGAACGTTATCGGTGTTGCAATGAAACATCCTGACCTTGCGGTACAGGGTGTTATGATGAGAAAATTCGGCCAGGAGATAATCCGGGCTACGGCAGGGAAGAAGATACATGGTACCGGTGCCATACCAGGTGGAATCAACAAGAATCTGAGCATCGAAGAGCGGGACGAATTCTTAAAAGGTGCTGACCCGCTGAATATCGACAAGATGATCGCATGGTCACAGGGTGCCCTTGATTTCTTCAAGGACTTTCATTCAAAGAACAGCGATATGCTGGATAATTTCGCGGCATTCCCGTCAAATCATCTCAGCCTTGTTCGGAAAGACGGTTCTCTTGACCTGTATCATGGTGTTCTGAGGGCAGTAGATTCTGAAGGCAAAAAAATTCTTGATGATGTGGACTACCAGGATTACCTGCAGTATATTGGTGAAGAGGTTAAAGACTGGAGTTACATGAAGTTTCCTTACATGAAATCACTTGGCAAAAGAGATGGATGGTACACGGTTGGTCCGCTTGCACGGCTGAATACCTGTGATTTCATCGATACACCCCTTGCACAGAAAGAATTTGAAGCATACAAGGCCTATACAAACGGGAAACCCAGTAACGCGTCAATGCACATGCACTGGGCTCGACTGATAGAAACACTTCACGCTGCTGAAAAGATGAAAGATCTACTGAACGATCCGGATCTGCAGGGTGATGACCGTGTTGTAAAGGGCACAAAGACAAACGAAGGTGTTGGTCTTCTGGAAGCTCCTCGTGGAACACTGTTCCATCATTACAGGATTAACGATAATGATCAGATTGAAATGGCTAACCTGATCGTTTCAACGACAAATAATAACGAACCCATGAACAGGGCGGTAAACTTTGTAGCAAAACAGCAGATAAATGGTCAGTCAGAAGTTACTGAAGGTATGTTAAATGCTGTTGAGGTCGCAATCAGGGCATATGATCCATGCCTGAGTTGCGCAACCCATGCGCTTGGCAAGATGCCTCTTGAGCTTTCACTTGTGGATGTTGATGGGAACGTAATAGACCAGATAAGGAAATAGATTTGAAGCATTATCAGAAAATTTTGATATACGGGTACGGTAATCCCGGCAGGCAGGATGATGGACTTGGTCCCATGGTGGCAGCGTCAATAGAGAAAAGGGCTGATGAGTTTCCAGATGTGGAATGGGATTCTAATTATCAGCTCAACATTGAAGACGCCATGAACATCAGGGATTATGATGCCGTCATCTTTGCCGATGCTTCTCTTGATTGTCACGAACCGTTTGAATTGTACAGGCTTCAGCCGGCTAAAGAGATAACGTTTACTACGCATGCGATGTCGGCTGAATCTGTTCTTGCCCTTGGCCAGGACATATATGGTGAGAATCCGGAGTGTTATATGCTGGCGATACGGGGATACGAATGGGAAATGGGTTATGAGAAGCTTTCAGACAGGGCTGCGGCAAATCTTGACATGGCCCTCGATTTTCTGGTATCATTGCTTACAGATGATTCTCCGAATGCATTTGCTGATGCTATAGAAGCATCAAAGGTAATAAAAATATGAATACGCAGGAGATATACTATGTCAGACAAGAAAGTAATATTGGTTATTGATGATGATCCGGATATTCTTGATTCAATAAAAGCTATTCTCGGTGCCAACGGTTTCGAAGTAGAAACAGCTATGAGTGGAAAGGAAGGTACTGAAAAAGTTAAATCAGTTAATCCTGATCTTGTACTTTGTGACATGATGATGGAAAGAATCGACGCGGGAACAAAAGTGGCTCAGGATATTCGAAAAAACAACCCTGAAATGCCGGTATTTCTTCTCAGCAGTATAGGTTCGGCTACGGCCTCAAATATTGATATTGATAAACTTGGGTTTAATGGAGTATTCCAGAAACCGGTTGATCCGGATAACCTTATCAATGTAGTAAAAGACGCGCTGGGTATGTAATAATATTTGTACATTGTAATACAAAAAAGGAGGCATTAGCCTCCTTTTTTGTTGTGCAATAAAAAAAAGTTGAGTATACATCCATTATAAGATATTATCTGCTTTGAAGAACTGGATGTGTATTGAATTTAATGTGCAGGGGGAATAAATGAAAGAAAATCTCCGTGGAATAGAGTTCATGGTAGGTATTCCATCTTACATGGAGTCAGATTCAATATCGTATGTGGTTAAGCAGGTTGATGAAGGTCTTTCAAAGTATTTTAATAAGTACAAAACAGTAATAGTTAATGTGGATAACAACAGCGAAGATGATACGAGGGGAGCTTTTCTTAATACTGAGACAACTACCCCGAAGCATTACATAACAACACCGGGCGAGGTGAGGGGTAAAGGTAATAATTTTCTTAACCTGTTTAAATTCGGGAATAAACACCTGGATACACTGAAGGGTGCGGTGGTTGTGGATGCAGACTTGAAGTCTATTACTCCCGAGTGGATAAAACATCTTGGAGAACCAATACTAAAAGGATATGATTACGTACTGCCCAGGTATTCACGACATCAGTTTGATGGAACCATTACTAACCATATATGTTATCCTCTTCTGTATGGACTTCTCGGGGAAGATATAAGGCAACCCATTGGTGGTGAATTTGGGTTCTCGAAGAACCTGATGAAATACTGGCTTGATCAGAAATGGATACACACAACCAAACAGTATGGCATTGATATCTTTATGACTATGCACGCCATACTGGGAGGATTCAAAATTGTTGAGGCGGGGCTTGGTGCTAAAATTCACAAGGCAAGTGCACCAAAACTCGGGCCCATGTTTACACAGGTGGTTACCACTTTGTTTGATACCATACTGGCCGAAGAAAAAAGATGGCTTGGATATCCTATTGTGAATCCAAAGAAAAAGAAACTGTTTGGCCTGGGAAAACTTGATCCTCCTCAAGAACTGAAAATAAATATCAGGGAAATGAAAAACAAGCTGCGCGAAGAATACGCACCGAGGGAAAAGATATTAAAAAGGTATCTGAACGATTACGCGATATTTACCCTTGATAAAATGTTTGAAACGGATCATTATGAACTTGATCTTTTCAACTGGACACAGGCTGTGTATCAGCTTCTGCACAGGTACAGCATGGGTTCACCAAAAATTAAGAAGGATGTTGTGGAATCCCTTAAGCCATTGTATTTTGCCAGGTCGGTTACCTTCGACTATATGACATGGCGGTACAATGTGCAATATGCCGAAGAGGCCATTCTTTCACAGGCAAAGGCATTCGCGTCACAGAAACCATATTTTTTGGGGTTGTACCTTCATGAGGCTATGAAACATATTAATAGCCTGAATAATAAATAGTTTTTGTAATACAGGAACTTGGAAATGAATGTATTGAATGGACATCCATAAGGGTGTCCATTCATATTTTTTAATATACTTTTACTTGACTATAATTGTTTAGTAGAAATAATAAGCATGATATGTAATGTTATATGTCAATATATGGAGAAATGAATGGAAAAGTTTTTTTATCCGGATAGCCTGGTAGTTGTTGGTGTTTCAACAACGAAGATTAACCTTGGTAGAATTATTTTATTGAGTAATCTTCAGCAGGGATATAAAGGAAGGCTTTATGGTGTGGGAGCAAGAGATGGTGAAGTTGATGGGATAAAGGTGTACCCCGGTATTGAACAACTTCCCGAGGTACCAGATGTAGCAATCCTGATTACCCCCGCGAAGACTATTCCCGATGAGCTTGAAAAATGTGGCAAGAAGGGTATTAACAGGGTTGTCATTGAATCAGGTGGTTTCAGTGAATTTTCAAGTGATGAAACCGATCTGGAAAAAGAAGTGCTTGCTATCGCACAACGTTACGGAATCAGGATAATTGGACCTAACTGTATCGGTACTGTTAACTTCGAAAAACATATGATGATGCCTTTCGCGTTTTTTAAAAAAGTTAACAAAACAGGTAATGTTTCACTTATTTCGCAAAGTGGAGGTGTGGGGAATACATATCTTCACGGCCTCCCTGAGAATCATATATTCCTGGCAAAATTCGCAAGCGTAGGTAACAAACTAGATCTGGACGAAGTGGACTTTCTAAAGTATTTTCTTGAAGACCATAAAACAGAAATTATTGTTTGTTACCTGGAAGGATTCAGCCGTGGTCGTGATTTCTATAAGCTGGTGATGAATTCGCAAAAACCTGTCATTGTTCATAAGTCAAACAGGAGCCCGGAAAGTGCCAGCATTGCCCAATCGCATACCACGGCACTGTCTGCAGGGGATGATGTGGTTGATGCTGCATTATCTCAGTCAGCTGTAATACGGGCAGAGGATGAAGAAGAGGTGATTCGGGCGGTGAAATCCATGAAGCTGCCACCCATGCGGGGAAGAAAAGTAGCGGTGCTGTCAAGATCTGGCGGACATGCTGTCATTTCTGCTGACGCATGTGTAAAATACGGGTTTGATATGATATCTTTTCCTGATTCATTTCTGGATGCAATACGGGGAATGTATACCACAAGGGTTATAACACATCAGAACCCCCTTGATCTTGGTGAAATATTTGACTATACCATTTTTACACGAATTCTTGAAGAAGCATTGAAACTTGATGAAATCGATGGCATCCTGTTTAATCACCTCTACCAGTCTGAATACGAGGCTGAAATGTCACGCACGTTTCTTGATAGTGTTGATCAACTGGTGAAAAAATATAAGAAGCCGGTAATGGTTACAATGATTTCTGATGCAGAAGAGTTACTGGATATTAATAAAAACCACCCATTACCGGTGTTCTCAACACCGAACGATGCTGTTCATGCTCTCTATATTTCGGCACGATACCAGGAAAGAAAAGCACAAAGAAATAAAAGGGGAATAGAGAATCATTCCATGATTGATGTATCAAATATACGTGAATTTCTATTACAATCCATATACCGTAAAAGACAGCCTCTGCTGCATGAGAATCTTGAAATGTGTGACATGGCAGGAATTCGATCTGTACGTGGAAAAAGAATATTCACTGTTGATGAACTTCATGATGTATCAATCGGCTTTCCATTGGCAGTCAAGCTTGTTTCAGCGGATGCGTCTCATAAATCAGATGCTGATGGTGTGAAGTTGAACATTAATGATTACGATGAGCTTGCTGATACTATAGAAGAAATGAAAATA
>JAGYNX010000079.1 GCA_018399855.1 Spirochaetota bacterium | reverse complement strand
TGCAAGTCCCCCTGGGGGGACAACAGGGGGCGTGTTGCGGATGATGCTGACGTCACAGTTATTACAACACCAGTAGCAGCATGTTGCTCAACGAACCCCTCTCGGTCTCCCCCTTGAAAAGGTGGAGAGGAAGGAGCAAAACTATTACCCGAACACCAGGTGCTCCTCCACCCCCAGTTCTACGGCAACGTGCCGCGCCACAACCTGGCCTAGCCAGCCGGGCTGATGGGCATCGGAGCCGATGACGAAGTTGAAACTGCCAAGCCATGGAGTATAGTACCTGCGCCAGTTGTTGCGCCACACGTAGCGGTTGTTTATCTCGATGAGGGTTTCCGGCGGCACCTTCGAGAGATCTGTCTCGAACACCTGCGGGTGTGCCACTATGACGGGCCTGCCGGTGGCAAGCAGCACCTCCAGTCCCCGGTAGTCTTCATCGGTGTTGCGGCAATGGTACATGTAATACTCAAACGGCATGCCGGCGGCTTCGCCTGCCAGGGCGGCCCCGTCCACCTCTGTACCCAGGTAGAGGCCATGTTTCTTTACCGTGTCCCGATAGATATCAAAAGTATCAACCAGGTACTCGAAGTGATCGCTGATACCCACCGAGCGTGCGTGACCCACAGATGCGACAAACTCAACCGTCTGCTCGGGAACCACGGCACTGTCACCGGTTGAGAATGTGGTGTGTATGTGAAGGTCCTGCGGTACAACGGGGACGTGAATTTCTTTTTTTAACATGATTTATATGTCCTTTTATTCCAGCCTGTTATAATTATACCATAAATAATCACTCCTCTCAGGATTTTCCCTTGCATAAAAAGGCGCAGGCTGTTTAAATGTTACTCCTTCAATAAACGATTAATCATTTCATTAATATACGAGGTGTTGTAATGAGATCAGACAAGTCAAAAAAAGGTGTAGAACGAACCGCCAACAGGGCGTTGATGCACGCCACCGGCGTGACCAGGGGCGAAATGGAAAGGCCCTTTATTGGTATATGCTCTTCCTTCACCGACCTGGTGCCAGGGCATATAAACATGCGTCAGCTTGAACGACGTATCGAGCGTGGGGTGGCATTCGGCGGAGGAGCTCCCTTTCTATTTTCGGTGCCGGGTATATGCGATGGTATAGCCATGGGACACGAGGGTATGCACTACTCCCTTCCCTCACGGGATCTCATCGCCAACATGGCAGAATCCATCGTTGAAGCCCACCAGCTTGACGGGGTGGTGTTCATCACCAACTGTGACAAGATCACTCCCGGCATGCTCATCGCCGCCGGGCGTTTGAACGTGCCTGCCATAATTGTAACCGCCGGGCCAATGCGTTCAGGACTGCTGCATGGTGAGCGAAAGCTCTCGCTGGTGCGCGACACATTCGAGGCGGTGGGACGTTATTACAATAATGACATCAGCATAGACGAGCTGAAAGAACTTGAATGCGAGGCATGCCCCACCGGCGGTTCATGCCAGGGGCTGTATACCGCCAACACCATGAACTGCCTCACCGAGGTGCTGGGCATAAGCCTTACCGGCAGCGGCACCGGCATGGAGGGAAGCTCCAAGAAACTGCGACTTGCCGAAGAATCAGGTGAACGAATCGTTGACCTGGTACGCGAGAATATCAGGCCAAGGGACATCATGACACCGGAGGCCTTCAGGAACGCCATCCGTGTTGACCTGGCACTGGGGGGATCCACTAACACCACCCTGCATATTCCCGCCATCGCCTACGCGGCAGGGGTTGACATCGACCTGAAAGAGTTCGACGACATCGGGCGGCATATACCACAGATCGCGTCAATCCGTCCCGGTGGCGATTACATGATGGAGGACGTGGAATCCGCGGGAGGCGTACCCGCCGTGCTGCACAGGCTGGTTGACGACCTTGAAGACAGCCCCACCGTGAATGGACGGAGCATCAAGGAGATCGCAAAGTCCTCCCCCGTGTACATCGATGATGTCATCAGGGACAAGAAGAACGCCTACCGGAAGGAAGGGGGCATCTTTGTGCTCTACGGCAACATAGCCACCGAAGGCTGCGTTATCAAGGTTGGGGCCATCGACGAGAAGATGAAACTCTTCGAGGGCAAGGCAAAGGCTTTCGACAGTGAAGACCTTGCCATGCAGGCTTTCCAGGACAACAAGATCGGTTCGGGGGACGTGGTGATAGTACGCTACGAGGGGCCCAAGGGGGGACCCGGCATGCGTGAATCGCTGGCCCTCACCGCCGCTATCGCGGGCAAGGGCCTTGGTGAGAAGATCGCCCTTATCTCTGACGGACGCTTCTCCGGCGGCACCAGGGGTATAAGCATTGGCCATGTGTCCCCCGAAGCCTTTGACGGCGGGGTGATCGCCCTTATCGAAGATGGTGATGACATAAAGATAGATATTAACGAACGAAGCATCAACGTGCTGGTGTCCGACGAGGAACTGGCAAATCGAAAAGAAAAATGGAAACAGCCGGAACCCCGCATTACAGTGGGCTGGCTCTCCCAGTATGTAAAGCTGGTGCAAAGCGCCGCCAAGGGGGCCCGGCTGGAATAGATTTCAGCCAAACCGGAGGGACGTATCATGATACACAGAAAGGTTCTCCCGTTACTGCTTGTTCTCCTGCTGGCGCTGACGGCGCTGGCGGGATGCAACAAGCTGATGCATGGCATCGTCCTCCCCCTGTATTCAAAGCTCACCCTTGATATTCCCGATGTTTCCAGGGACGAGGTTATCTGTTTCGCGCTCTACACCGTGCACGACGGTGTAATGAAGATGACCGCGCAGCTCTACCCGTTGAAAGACGACGAAGACCGGACTGTCCGGCTGCAGGTGATGCAGAATAAGAAATGGAAAGAAATTGCCACCACCGAAATAATTGAGGATGGATGGACCGCCCATTTCAGGGTAAAGAACTGGGACCACTCCAGGGACATACAGTACAGGGTGGCCCACGGCAATAAGGCGTTTTACACGGGCACCATCAAAAAAGATCCCGTCAACAAGGACACCATCGTGGTGGCTGCCTTCACCGGCAACGCCATATACAAGTGGGCCGGGGGCGACATCCCGAAAGACGACATCGTTGCCAATATCAAGCGGCTTGATCCCGACCTGCTCTTTTTCTCTGGTGACCAGGTGTATGATCATTACTGGCATTACGCCTACTGGTTAAAATTCGGCAGGGAGTTCGGGGACGTGATCCGCAACATCCCCACCATCTCCATACCCGACGACCATGATGTGGGACAGGACAATCTCTGGGGGGAAGCCGGCAAGAAATGCCATACACGCACGGGAGACGACGGGGGCTACGCAGCCGACATCGATTACGTGAAGATGGTTGAACGGGCCCAGACCAGTCATCTGCCCGATCCCTACGACCCCCGTCCTGTAAAGAATGATATAAAGGTGTATTACACCGATATCACGGTGGGAGGAGTAAACTTCGCCATCCTGGAAGACCGAAAGTTCAAATCGGCCCCACCAGAAGGCATGATCCCCCAGCAGGGTGACAGGCCCGACCACGTTGTTGAACCGGGCTATGACCCCGAAAAGCTGGATATCGATGGAGCAAAGCTTTTGGGCGAACGCCAGTTGAAGTTTCTTGAAGACTGGGCAACCCAATGGGATGATTGCCACATGAAGGCAGTGTTATCACAAACCATCTTTGCCTGCGCTTCCCATTCGTCGGGCGACACGGAGAACAGGGTGTACGCCGATCTTGATTCAAACGGCTGGCCCCAGTCTGCACGTAACCGGGCCCTTGAGAAGATACGCAAGGCATATGCCGTCATGATCGCCGGTGATCAGCACCTGGCAACTGTTATTCATCATGGGGTTGACCAGTGGTGCGATTCAGGTTATTCATTCTGTGTTCCATCAATTGCCAACTTTCACCTTCGATGGTGGGACCCGCTTGAGCCGGGAAAGAACAGAAAAAAGGGAATGCCTGAACACCTGGGTAATTTTCATGAAGGATTCAACAACAAGATCCGCATGATTGCCGTGGCAAACCCTGCCTTCGAACCCAACCATGACAGCCTCACTACACGGGCCGCGGGGTTTGGAGTGGTGAAGTTCAAGAAGAGCACCAGGGAGATCACCTTTGAATGCTGGCCGCGAGAGGTGGATATCACCAGCCCGGATGATTCCCAGTACACGGGATGGCCGGTTACCATTCGGCAGGAAGACAATTATGGTCGTGACGCGGTTGCATGGCTGCCACGGATCGTGGTGAGGGGAACAGTTACCCCTGTTATCCAGGTGATTGACGAGAAAAATGGCGAGATGGTGTACACCCTGCGTATAAAGGGGCAACGTTTTGACCCGAAGGTATTCAGAAAAGGAACATACACGGTAAAAATACGAAACGGCAAACGGGAAAAAGTGCTGCGCGGTGTATCCAGTGTTTCCGGAAAAGGCAGCAAGACGCGGGTGGTACAGCTTTAACCCGTCTCCAATACATCTTTTAATTTTTCCACGGCAGTGGTCACCTCCTGTACCGAGCTTGCAAGTTCTTCCGAGCCGCCGGCGATCTGCTGGCTGATGGAATTAATACCCTGCAGTGCCTCGGTAACTTCGGCCACCGCTTTCTGCTGCTCATTTACACTACCCTGCACCTGGTCTGCCTTTGATTTCACTTCTCCGGTTTCCTGGCCTGCAGAAGTCGAAAGCGAAGTTGTATTCTTTATGAGTTCGGCTACTTTTTCTATCAACTCCCCGAACCCGGTAATATTTCCCAGCATATTATTAAGTGACTCACGAAAGACCTGTATCCTGTTGTTGGCATTCAATATCTCTTCCCTGCTGGCACCGAAAAGCTGAACGATTGATTTAAGGTTTTCAGATGTATTATCCGCCAGTTTCCCGATTTCGTCGGCAACAACCGCGAATCCCCTTCCGGCATCCCCCGCCCTTGCGGCCTCGATTGCCGCGTTAAGAGAAAGCAGGTTGATGCGGTCTGCAATATCACTGATCACTTCACTCACGCGGGTCATCTCTTCAAACCTTGCGGTTGCCGAATCCATTGCTCCCGCGGCTATCTCAATGCTACCCGAGGTTTCCTCTATGGTTTTATTCAGTTCATTTTTCACTGACAGTGCCGTGTCCATCTCACCTTCTGCGTGCCTTGTGGCATCAACGGCAAGATTAAGCCTTTCGGTTACCCGTCCCAGCATGTTCACCTGCTCCGCCACGATGGTAACCATGCTCTCCCCCGCGGACATTAATTCCTCCATGGTAGCAGACATCTGCTCAACCGATGACGCCTGGCTCTGCGAGCTGTGCGAGAACGATTCAGCCGCAGAGGACATTTCCTCCGCAGATGTTGACAGGGTTGCAGTTACATCGGTGACGGTCTGTTGTACCGCGTTCAGCCGTTCATTCTGTAACTGCTGATCCGCAAGTTTTTCATCAAGCTCATCGTTCAGATTTTCCATTTGACGGCTGGTACGTATAAAACTGTTTATGAGAATAACGACAATCCCAATAATCAATATCAGAAAGGCATACTGCAGAATGGTTGTTCCCTCGATAACGTTTTCAGCTACACATACATCATGCACAGCACCGGCAAATAGTAATATCATACCCGCGGAAAGTATTATTGCATCTTTATTTTTTTTATAGATCTGAACTATCAATTCATACAGAACATATACGATACATGCCAGTATAACTGGATAATATATGGTAAGGTCATACATCTTCGCTTCAGTAAATACATATCGAAGCATTAACGAATAGATAAATACCATTCCAGCGTATGCAAGAAATACTATATTTATTTTTCTCAGACGATGATGAAACAACTGAGACACAAACATGGCAAAAAGGGGCACCATAAAAAAAAGCGCGAATTTGTCGAACCAGTAATACAGGTAAAGACGATCTATGTTAAAAACAAGCTGTTTCGCCTCGATGTTGGCCGTGAAGAACATCGAAATCAATATTCCGAACATGCCAAAGTAAAGATAGTGAGGTTCTGATCGCCGCCTTATTCCTAAAATAATATGATACAGGCCAACAAAGAAATATATCGCTATAAGCATAAACGAGATAATAGCATCAGAATAATAACTGCCCAGAACTTCACTTACCCTTCCGATAAATATTTCCGGACCCTTTATACCGTTAGTTGTACTCATTTTACTTGAAAACAATTCAATAGTTATGTAATTTATTCCGTCAGTATTGAATGCACTCAAAGGAATATCTGTTACCGTCATGCTGTTATTCCCTGATTGAAAGGGATCTACAGAACCTATCGTTGAAATCCTGGTATGATTAATGTAGATTTCTGCTGCCTCTGCTATCATGCCGCTGTGTACAGCCAAGGCGACATCATTTTCAGCCCATATGATAGCCTTTCGGGGAATTCTGCGTTTAAAAGTTACCAGGCCACTATAATCTTTTAGATTTTTAATGTTATTGATGAAAAGTGGGACTTCCGCGGAAGACCAGTTACTATCTATGGATGATGTTAGCCAGGATTGTTGGAACCCGGTGCGGTAATACCATGTGCCCAGGAGGGAAACAGTTTCACCTCTATCGGCACAACCCGGAAGAACAAATATACCACCCAGCAATATGACGAGATACACAATTTTAATTACTATACGCACTGGCATTTTCATACAGGCACCCGCTCATTTTAGATCGATTGTAATGTGTTTATTTATTTACGCAGTATTATGACTGAAGTTTTTCGTACAACGTATATCACAACATACACAATCACATGTGATACTGACCATGCGCCTGTGGCTGAAACAATACATCCTCGATCACCAGGTAGCGGTTCAAGCCAGAATTCAAATGTATCACTGATCCTATACTGCAACCGATAACACAGGTTCCGATTGGTGATAAAATTGAGATGCTGTTTTCGATACTATTGTCTTCTCCCGGGTACACCAGTGTATATATCTCTTTTTTCCCGGTATCAAGATCTTTCAACATGAATTGGGAATTCATCGTCACAACAGTAGGCTTGATCTTTTTTGGCTTCACCCGTTTTGAACGGGACATTATTTCCCTGATTGAACACAGCATTTTCATTCCCGTTTCATCATTGATCAGCCTGTCATTTTCAATGGTTCGCAACCTTTCACAATCATAGGTTGAAAATATTCTGTCGCAACGCATACTAACCTCCCGTGATATTGTAAGAATCTATCTCTTTCGGAGATCCCCATTACAAACCCGCTGGACGGAGATGTCAAACGATTTATTTGTATTACAACATATTTAATTAAATGACATTATGTCTCGTTGAAATTTTGTTTCGCATTTTTCTCTACTGAAGGAATTGACATTTTACGGGGTTCTTATACTATACTGTAATCATTCGGAGGATATATATGCAAACCAGCAATTACTCAATTGTACCGCTAATAACTATATTATTAATCGTTATCTTTACCAACGCCGGAATTTCACCAGCATTTTCTGAGGATGCAATAGTAAAAGTTAATAAAACAACTATGCAGGAAATGTATACTGAATATCTTAAAAGTGAGGGATACCCGGTAGAGCTTGATGATGACGGGGATGTCCTTTTTAAATTTGAAGGTAATACCTATTTCATACAGATTGACCCTGAAGACACTGATTTCTTTCGAATAGTATTGCCCAATTTCTGGCCAGTGAAAGATGACAGCGAGCGGCAAAAGGTACTTGAGGCGGTAAATCATGCCAACGCCGAATCGAAGACCTCCAAGGTCTTTATCGTAAGGAACAATGTATGGGCAAGTATCGAGCTATTTGTGGCCGACCCTGAAGATTTTAAAACCATATTCAAGCGATCCATGTCAGCCCTCCAATACGGGGTGTACAATTTCGTGATGAAGATGAAAGAAAAGAAATAAAGATTCTACAACCCGGGCCTATTCCACGATTTGACATATCCCCTGTTCAGAAGTATACTTACATATACATTGGAACAGCGAAATTGTATTTTCACTATTTCTCCGAAAACGAAAAGATAACAGGTTTTAATGAAATTATGAAAATAGGGATACCCGCAGAATCATCAATCGACGAAACAAGAGTGGCTATTGTACCGGAAACAGCCTCCAGGCTCATGAAACTGGAAGGGGCAGAGTTGCTGGTGCAAAATGGGATTGGCACCAACTGCGGTTATTGCGGTTTCTCAGATGACCTGTTCAAGTCATCGGGCGCCGCATTGGAACGCAGCAATGATGAAATACTGGCAGAGTCGGACATCATTCTGCGGGTACAGCCTTCATCTCCCGGTGAAATAGAGAAGATGAAAAGCGGTGCAGCACACATAAGCTACCTTGACCCCTTTAATAATATTGAACTGATTAAACATTTTGCCGAGGCTAAAATATCAGCCATAAGCATGGAAATGA
>JAGYNX010000078.1 GCA_018399855.1 Spirochaetota bacterium | reverse complement strand
CAGGACTTCTATTACAAAAGACAGGATCTTCTGCTCACCGGTAGAACTGTACTTGGTGCTGCCCCACCCAGGGGACAACAGCTTGAAGACCATTATTTTGGAAGCATCAAGGAGAGGATACTCTCATACATGCATGATGTGGAAGAAGAACTGTACAAGCTTGGAATTCCCGCTAAAACCAGGCATAACGAAGTAGCCCCCAGCCAGTTTGAAATCGCACCAATATTTGAGGAGGCCAACATTGCCGTTGATCACAACCAGCTGGTAATGGAAACGCTGAAACGTGTTGCATCAAAACACAAATTATCAGCATTGCTTCATGAAAAACCATTTGCCGAAATTAATGGATCGGGAAAACATCTCAACTGGTCGTTGTCGGACGATACCGGGGGGAACATGCTTAATCCAGGCAAGTCACCTCAGGACAATATTCAATTCCTTGTATTTTTAATAGCAACCATACGTGCAGTCTATTATCATGCAGATATATTGCGGGCATCGGTTGCCTCATCCGGTAACGACCACAGGCTTGGTGCGAATGAAGCACCTCCGGCTATAATCTCTGTTTTTCTTGGTGAGCAGCTCACTGAAATCCTCGAGAATATCGAAAAGGGTGTTATAACTGATCCTTCTAACGGTGCAATCATAGACCTGGGAATCAACACCCTTCCGGTACTCAGCAAAGACAATACCGACAGGAACAGGACATCACCCTTCGCATTTACCGGCAACAAGTTTGAGTTCAGGGCGGTTGGTTCGTCCCAATCAATATCCTTTCCTTCTACGGTACTGAATACCATAGTTGCTGAAAGTCTTGATTACCTTGCTGAAAAAATTGAAAGCAAGGGTGGTGGTACCGGCAAGGCTGCCATTGCAATCATGAAAGAAGAGATTACAAAAATCAAACCCATCCTTTTTATGGGTGACAATTACTCTAAAGAATGGGAAAAAGAAGCAGAAAAAAGGGGCCTTCCAAACAAGAAGGCAACCTGTGAAGCACTTCCCGACCTGGTAACCGACAAGGCTATAGCTTTATTTGAGAAATATAATGTACTTTCACCACTTGAACTCAAGTCAAGATACAATATACGAATGGAACGATATATCAAAGAGCTTGATATTGAAGCTGGAGTACTGTTAGAGATGGCGTCCACACTGGTTATCCCGTCAGCCATACGTTTTCAAAAAGAACTGGCTTCATCACTTGAGGAACTCCTCGATGTGCTTGGAAAAGACGCCGATGTAGCTGAACAGAAACAGTTGCTGGCAACCATCTCGTCATTGATCAACAAGATTCTTAAGAACCTGAAAGAACTTAGAAAACGAATACAGCACGCCCATACTATTGATGAAGAGAAAGATACTGCCTGCTACTATTGCTTTGATATAAAGACTTTGATGGATAAGATGAGAGAAGATGTTGATGAACTTGAAGGATACATGGATGATTCCATGTGGCCCCTTCCAAAATTCTGGGAGATGCTATTCATCAGCTGATTAAGCGTTTAAGACAATTGCAATCCGAAAAAGACTTTTGCGGACGGGTTCTAAAAAATCCGTCCGTTTCTATTTTATCTACCTGTCACCAGCTTAATATCTCTGGTATTTCTTTTTCACCCGGTCAATGAGCTGCACATGGGTGAAGCGTTCTTTTTCTATGCCATCATTAAGAATTCGATATCCTTCAGAAATGCATCGCTCACAGGCGTTGATAGGTATTTCCACGCCGAGACACAGGGGATTGACCGACGACATGGTTTCAATTTTCAGCACACCGCGGCAATCCTCACACACCATTATTGATTCTATCTGGCTTTCACGTATACCGTCGGTATCATAATAAATCTCTTTTTTCCGGACATCATAATTTCCAGGCATAAGCTTACCGGTATCATCTTTTGAATCTTTAAAATATATCCGGAGCACCTGTTCAGACATCTTTTTCAAATATTTTGTTATTCTTGGGTCCTGTTTCAGGTCTTTATACTTGTAATCAGGTTCTCTTACATACGAATAATCAACACCGGCCATTGCCAGCACTATCCCCAGGTTAATGTAGGGAAGTGCTCCCTTTATGGAATACCCCCCTTCCAGCACTGCGATATCAGGGTTCAGGTGATCATTCAGCCGGGCATATCCCTGGGCCGAAAAATTCATATTGGTAATTGGATCGGAATAGTGATTATCCTGACCAGCTGAATTAATGACAATATCAGCGTTAAAATCTTTCAGGATGGGCATAACCACATTATCGATCACGTAATTAAACCCCTCATCACCGGTTGTAGGGGGTAATGGTATATTTATAGTTTTACCCAACGCATTCGGGCCCCCTGTCTCCTGCATAAAACCTGATCCTGGATACAGTGTACGGCCATCCTGGTGCATGGAGATATACAGCACATCAGGATCATGCCAGTATATATCCTGGGTGCCGTCTCCATGATGGCAATCAGTATCAACAACAGCTATTTTTTTTACATTATAGTGTTCACGGATATACTCTATCATTACCGCTTCAATGTTAATATTGCAAAAGCCCCGTGCCCCGTGCACAACCTTCATGGCATGATGACCCGGTGGTCGCACCAGCGCGAAAGACCTGTCCATCTCCCCGTCAAGAACCAGTTTGGCAGACTTGATTGCGCCACCAGCCGATATCAGGTGTGACTCTGTGGTCACGTGATCAACATCAGGAAAACAGAAATGCGTTCGATCGATATCTTCTACTGTAGCCACATCAGGCTTGTATTCAACAATACCGTCGATATCAAATATTCCCTCTTCGTTTAACTGGTCCTGAGTATACAACAGGCGCTCTTCCCTCTCGGGATGTGTTGGGCTGATTGCCCAGTCGAAGGCAGGGAAAAATACGATTCCCAGTTTATTCTTTGCTTTTAACATTGTTTTAATATATCCCTGTACCTGTGCATTACACCCGGCTTCACCTGGCAGCGAACCCTTATATTTTGACCGGTTGTCTCGAAGCCTCTCACCATGTTAAATGATGATGAATCAAGTATCTCTACATCATTTTCGTCTTCATTTATTCCAATAGTGTGAAGGTGATCACGTAGCATCTCGATGGCATCTTGTTTTGCCCTGTCAAGGGTATAATCTATTGAAATTTTCTTCATCACGTTTATATTCGGGATCACCAGTTTGCAGTGTTCTGTATCCGCAAATAGTTCAATTTCAACAGTAGTTCTTGCCAGGGCTGCCCCTATGGCATTGGCCACCCTGAAGTGTTCGGGCACCTCCGTCTGCATATTGAACTTTTCAGACAACAGCGATTCCATGGCATTGGCCGGACCGCCCATAATATACAGATGACCGGGTTCAACTTTCTTTCCGCTTAATAACTCATGTATAGTATATACAGGGCGCTGATTAATGCTTTCAACGATCCGTTGTACCTCGTTGTATATCATGGTTACAGAATAATCGATTGCCGACCGGGCTATTGTCTTCGCATCCATGCTTGATTTTGCCTGCATTGATTCGATCCCTGCCCTGGACTTATCAATGTCCCCATAACTGGAATGACCAGTATAATTCAAGGCATCAATAAGAGTGGGAATACTTCCACCATCCGCCATGGCAGGGCCAAGACGTGAGGGTCCGACACTTATCCTGTTATCCTGCAGGTGAATGGCTGAATCACCACCAATACCGATTGAACTGGTTTTCAACGCCCGTACCAGGGTGGGATTGGCGTTCAGTTCAATACCTTCCCGTTCAACCAGTGGCGCGCCATCGGCAAAAACGGCAATATCCGTAGAGGTTCCGCCAATATCAAGTATTATAGAATCACCCGAAATATTGCACAATCCCACGATACCCATCACGCTTGCAGCAGGACCGGAAAGAATTGACTCAACTGGAGTTTTCCGTGAATATTCCATCGGGATAGTACCACCATCAGCTTTCAACACATGGATGTCACCTGTTATGCCATGTGACTCTATACTGGACTTAATGGCATCAGCAAAATCATTATAGAGTCTCCACACGGCAGAGTTGAAATATGCAGTCGCGATTCTTCGGGGAAAGTTCAGTTGTCCTGACAGGAGATGTCCCATGGTAACGAAATCTGCCTGGTCAGCTATCCTGTCCTTAATAATATTTTCATGGAGAGGATTTCGTGTACAAAACTTGGTAACAGCTGCGAAGACCCGAACCCCATCTTTATGGCTTTTTTTTACTACCCTTTCAACTTCTTTGACATCAATGAGCACAATTTCAGAACCACGGTGATCGATTTCGCCATCAACATTATAAAAATGCTTTCCCATTGTATAGTAGCCGGGATCAATACCGGGACCGGCCGAAACAATAACGCAAACGTCTTCTATCTTATTTTCGATTATCGCGTTGGTGGTTAACGTGGTACTAAGATTAACCCGACTAATTTCTTCAGGAGAAATGTTCTCTATTACCTTCTCAATTGCTTCATGCACAGAGGAAAGCAGGTGATCATGGCGGGTAACGACCTTGGCAAATGCCAATACCCCGCCATCACCAATTACAACCGCGTCAGTATGTGTTCCGCCGACATCTACACCCAGTAGCATTTACTAATCCAGTACAAAATATTTCTTATACATTATACCGGATTATTTCCAGTGTCAAGAAACAAATAATCAACAGGTCAATCGCAGTCTGCTGCAATTTTAGACTTTTCTTCCTCTTCAAGTTCAGTAAAGGCAACCTTTCCGACCTTCGTTGTTGGTAAGCTGTCTCTGAACTCGATCTCACGAGGACAACTCCATTTTATGAGGTCTTTCTGACAGTGAAGTATCAGCTGGTTGGCAAGGTCTTCACTGGCTTTTGCACTGTCCTTTAACACCACAAAAGCTTTTACCCGTTCCACCTGTGTTGTATCCGGAACACCGATCACACATGCCTGGTCAACAGCAGGGTGTGTTCGCAACACGTTCTCTACCTGTGCCGGGTATACGTTAAAACCGGATGATTTAATCATCCGCTTTAACCTCAGCTTGAAGTAAAAGAAACCGTCCTCGTCCATGGAACCTATGTCTCCTGTATGGAGCCATGTTTCACCATCCGGATGCTTTTTTAGTGTTTTCAGGGTTTCTTCTTCCTGGTTCAGGTAACCCAGCATAACCGCAGGGCCGGCAATACAGATCTCACCTTCCTCACCAACAGGAACCTCTTCCATGGTACCCTGCTTTACCACCTTTGCCAGCATATCCGGGAAGGGAACCCCAATACTTCCCTCGCGATATTCGGTCATGGGCATGGCCATCACCGCGGTTACCGACTCGGTAAGCCCGTATCCTTCACGTAACTGTATGTCGCCACCGTTCTTGTGAACTACTTTTTCAAATTCTTCCTTGGTGGCCCTGGGCAACGTGTCTGCACCGGAGAAGGCAGCCTTGAGACATGAAAGATTGGTTTTCTGAAATACCTTGTTTTTTGAAAGCGCCTCAAAAAGAGTGGGAACCCCGATAAGAAAATTGGGCTGTTTTTTCTTGATAAGCTTTGCCACTATCTCGGGAGTAAACTGGGGAACCATAATGCTTTTCCCTCCCCCCATAAAAAAGGCATTTATACACACACCCAGGCCAAAACCGTGAAATATGGGTAAAATAGCCAGGATTGAATCATCATCAGACATTTTTCCCCAGGAAGCTACCTGCTGACCTTCACTTATAAAGTTCATGTTTGACAACATGATACCTTTGGGGGTGCCGGTTGTTCCGCCACTGTAGAGAATAACCGCCATGTCTTCGGATTTCATGGACGACACGGGGGCCTGCGGATGGGGTGCCTTCATCATGTCCTTCCACCACACCACGTTTGGGTCTTTTGGAACCGCGGGGATCTTTCTTCCCTTTGTGATGTAAAAGCCCAGTGATTTCAGGGGTGAAAGATAATCAGATATTTTAGTCAAGATAAGTGTTTCAAGTGGAGTCTTATCCATAACCTCTTTAAAAGGCTGATAAAAGGCGTCAAGGGTCAGGGCGAACCTGCTTTCGCTGATATTCAGATAAAATTCAATTTCATTTGCCGGGGAAAGTGGATGTATCATGCTTGCTACCGCGCCAAGCTTGTTCACCGCGTAAAAACAAATAACCCCCTGTGGACAGGTGGGCATGGAGATGGTGATCCTGTCGCCCTCCCTGAGTCCGATATCCGCAAGGGCATTAGCACAGGTGTCGATTGCTTCGGCAAATTCTGTGTAAGTGGCGGTATAGTCCATAAAATCCCACGCGATGGCGTCGGGTTTTTTCTTTACCGAGTCCATCAGCGCCTCGTACATGGTAATTTGCGGGTACTGTATGCTGTGTGGTGCGTTACCGTAATAGTTCAACCATGGTTTTTTTTCATACATTGGCCGTTACCTCGTTATAAATAAAGTATAAGAGCGTTATTTCATGGCAGCCTTGTTCTCTTTTACCAGCTCCATGAAAGCGTCAATTCGCGTTTCAGTCTGACTCTCGCTGAAGTTCCGTTCATCAACCATGTCGGCTTCGATCATGAGTGATGGTAAGTTTCGTTCTTTCTGCACGATTCGCTGAATATCATACTGTCCCAGCGAATATGGTTTGCAGCTCCTGTTTGAATGCATCACAAGCCCGTCAACATCGTATTTGTCCACCATCTTCAACACGGTTTTCGACATCTGGTCAACAGAGATATTAAGATATATCGATGTATACCCTTCAACCATGCTCTTGAGAAAATCATTTTCATCAAGATAATCCAGCTGCCCACACCAGGCGGATGTATATGTATCTGCCACAAGACACGCATTATGCGAGGCAAATTTCTCTGAAAGCCACTTGGTTTTATACCATATGGGAAGATTGTCCCAGAGCAACCTGTACTGTTCATTGGGAACGGCACTTATACCCTGGCGCACACGTTCGTTCATCTCATCAAGCAGCTCCCTGTAATAATCAACCGCGGTCTGTGTCCCCCTCAGGGTAACGATAAGGGCAAGATGAAAAAAGGCATCAAAGGCACTCATGGGAGCAGGCTTGTTCATGCAGGTATCCAGAACCGCCTGCCACAAACGCTGTCCTTCAATAGAAAGCTTGCCCACTTCAACCATTCTGTCATCATCCCATTTTTTGCCGCATGCCTTCTCTAGAAAATCAATATATTCATATATCTGCTTTTCCACGTATCGCCTTGCTTCATCCGTCATTTCCGAATGACTGAACGGGGTATCGAAAATGAACAGGGGAACCTTGTAATACCTTGCCTGAACTTCATACCACTTCAACACCGTACCGCAAATATTATTACAGCATACAAGAAAATCCGGTTCAGGCAAACCACCTATTGGACCACCGTTAACTGTAGAAGAGGCGATATCAGAACGTGCGTACGAACAGAGATCACGGCAATACCCCATTCCTTCGGCTGTTTCGCATAAATCAACCCCCATCTTTGAAGCCCCAATCATCGCACCGTAGTTCTCGGGATACACCGGTATAACATCCATGGCAATCAACGGCTCAACGGGACCGCCACTGGTGATCCAACCGATTTTTTTCTTATGCTGATCAGCAGTTTTAGCCTCGATATAATAATTGGTCATTATTTCTTTCATCCGTTTTACGGATTTAATTTTTCTGACTTCCTTATCAGTTTCCTTCTGATGTATGTTTTCTGACATAACGTATCTCCTGGTTTCCTGTTTTTAGAGCATTTCAATGAATGCTTCAAATCGTGTTTTCAGCTGGCCCTCAGATGGCAATTGCTCTTCAACTTCCAGCAAAATGCTGGGCACATTAACCGAATCAAGATAGTCCTTGAGATATGGATAATCGAATGAATGTGGATCACAGAACTTGAGAAAGAGAAACAATGCCCCGTCAGCATCATGTTCTTTCGCTATCCGTGCAATATTCTCACCTCGTGACGTTTCTGAAGAATGTTTTGCGGGACACACAAGACGATCACAGTAACGATCAGCAATGGACTTAAGGGTGTCATCATTTCTATTCAAAACCCCTTCAAAGTACCTTGTACCGGTACAAAGGTCATCCCACACCACGTCCCCACCGGATTCTTCTATTATTTTATATATATCCGGATGGTTACATATTCCACCAGTAAGGATAATTCTTTTACGGCCAGTATCAACAGACTGGCTGGCGCTTTTTTCAAGTTCAGATACCAGGAGAGCAAGCTTTTCCTTTACCTGGTTTCGCTCCATGATCATACTTCCCTTTACCACCGCATACATCTCACCACCTGAAATCAAACCCGGATGTTCACTTTTAAGCTGGTACATCCTGAACAGGTTTTTTCGAATGTCATTATATGTGTCGACAGATTCGGCAAGTGATTCGACAGTCACCGACACCCCCAGTCCCTTCTCGAGATCAGCCTT
>JAGYNX010000077.1 GCA_018399855.1 Spirochaetota bacterium | reverse complement strand
AAAGCGCGAACCAGGCTGTTGCGTATGGCTCCCCTGGTCTCAACATGAGAATCACCTCCGGCAAGTCGTTCAATGAAAGACGGCCTCCATCCCTGTGATACATCACAACTCACCCGCATGGCATTCATGTATCCCACCGCCCCGGATATGGGCATTCCGCAGCCAAGAAGAAAAGCGTCATCACCGGAATACTCCCGTATCTTGCGCAACCCAAGTTCAAGTGCCCCGGCCCGGCTCATAGAACTGTCATGAAGCATTCCGGGCAGCGAAGCGGCATACATGAAATCCAGTTTAATATATTCAAAACCCCATTCGTAACGAATGGTTGTAAATACCTTTTCAAGCCATTGAAGATAACCGGGGCTTGTAATATCCAGTGCATAATATGTGCCATCCCAGTTGGGGTTATACCCTGCCACCACCGGTTTTCCACTCCTGTCACGCATCACCCACCGGGGATACTCCTTTATAAGCCTGGATTTCTTCGAAGCGATGAAAGGGGCCACCCAAAGTCCAGGCACATACCCCGCGTCACGAATGCTGTCGGCAAGCATTTTCATCGATCCGCTAAACCCGGTCTTAAGATCAAGCCAGTCACCTATACCGGCCTGGTACCCGTCATCAATTTGAAAAAACTGGAATGGAATTGACTTCTCTTTGGAGAAATTAAGGTTTTGCTGTATCTCTTCAATGGTGATGTCTGTATAATAATAATACCATGAACACCACCCCCTTCTCAGGTCTGGTTTTCGGGGCACAGAACGGGAATCTGCCACCATTCTTGTGTACTCGTCAAGCTCATTGTGCACTTCCCCCATTCGAAAGAAAACCGGATCCAATGATATCCAATCACCCGCTTTCACATTACAGTTAAAATCCCAGCTGATACCCAGGGTATGCTGGCGATGACTGAACATGAAACTGTATTCAACCAGTTGGGCAAAAGGGGAAAGCTGACCGACAAACAATCCGGCACCATTTGTTTTATTTCCAATAAAACAGAACATGTCTGACGTAACATGTCCTTTTTTTCCAGTTGGCGGATTATTCACGTTTTCCTGGTTGGCGATCACGAAAGAGAATCTTGGTTTACGCTGCCGGTCTTCTTCAAAGAAAGTGCCCGAGTAACTCCATGACTGGTAGCCGTTCTTGAAAAACGCCAGGTCGGTAACGTCAACATCACTGAGTATAACCGAGTTTAGTGTGATTTTTTCTAAAAAAGTGTCCCGGTTAAAATGTATACGAAGATCAATTTTTCCACTGCTGACAGAGAAAGAGAGCTCCCAGCCTTCATTACTTACCGTTCCGGATTCACGGTTGAGCAATACCTTGTTCTGCATCCCCTTGAGTGAATGCCCTATCTGGATAGTCTCCGGTCTAAGTTCTAACATTTAGCCACTCCTCTCCGGATTCCGGTTTGCCGGTTTACTTTTTACTAATACAATCTGCCGGCTTCTTGACCGTAATTAAACTGGCAACATGCTTCTTCTGATCGATGGTATATATCACCTTCACCATCTGGCATGGCTTTAACATTGATATAGCAGCTTCTTTACCTTCAATGTCGGTTACCTTCATCTCCGCAGAAAATGAGAAAACCATCTCTGTCTTTCCCTTCTTAACCTCAATCTCTGAAGAGTTTACGTAAATAACCCTGCCCTGAAAGCTTTTCTCACCGGCAACTGCTACAGACATGGAAACCTGCATCAACATGCCGCATGCGAACAAAAGTACCATAAACCTTCGCATACCCAGCCTCCTTTATTATATATACACTGTATCAGTATACTATATTTCACCAATAATGCAATAATGATTGTATAACTGTAGTAAGCCTTGTGCCAATTACGCAAGTATATTTTAGTTGATATACATATTTTTAGCTGCTGACAATTTCTATCACCCGTAAATCATACATCAACAGGTAAATAAAATATTTGACATTTTAAATAATGAACATTAATCTATAGAACAATTATGGCACCAGCCGAAATATTCTGTATTAAACTGTCACGGAATAAACATGAACACTATTTTTAGAAACCAATGCCGTTCTACCATTCTTTTCGCGGCACTTATTATTTTTTTATTAACCCTGCTACCAGCTAAGGCTGATACACCAGTATTGCGTATTTATTCGTGGCAAAAGAATACTGAGCAGGTTAAAAAACAGTATATTTCAGGACAGAAGTTAAAAAGAAATGTAGTACCTGTTTCCAAACTGGGCTATACTCATAAAATACTTAACTATATACTGGCCATAAATGCTGATCTTAAGGAAAAAGTTACCATACACAGGGTTGAATCGGCATTTTCCAGGGATTTTTTATTTGTCAATGATATATTATATTCAGTATCAGACAGGCACAACAGGATATCGAATAAAAGCATACAATCCCTTCTTGGCTCTTTGAAACGATATTATGGTACACCACGGGTGCAGCACGACCGGGATGTAACCATCAATACCTATTCGAAGGACAATACGAAGGTTATATTCATTATAGAAGCATCTAAACAGGGCAAAAAGACAACCGTGTATTATTACGCAAAAAATCTTTTTCAAAGCCTTATGAAAAAATAATTTTTTATAATATTTTCTTGACACACTTTGATACCAAATACATAGTTGCCGGGCCTGTTCAATGAAATTTTTTTAAAGAGTGAAGGTGTAGAATTGGCTAACATTAAATCAGCAATTAAAAGAAATCGTCAGAACGAAAAGCGCAGAGAACGGAACTCAAAGGTTCGTTCATCAATCAGAACCGCCCATAAAAAGGTTGCGCGCCAGATTGACGCGAAAGAAGGTTTTGACAACGAGAAACTGCAGCAGGATTATATTGATTTCGTCAAAACATTAGATACGGCCGCCCGTAAAAAGGTGGTTCACTGGAAAACGGCTGCCCGTAAAAAATCTAGGATGGCGAAAAAGGTTAACGCTGCGTTGCAGCAGTAATGCAACGGAGTGATGCGTCTTGACGAAAATTGAAATTATCGACAAGATCACCCGTCAAAGCGGACTACCGCGAAGAAAAGTGCAATACATTGTCGATAATTTTCTTGACGCAATAATTGAAAGCGTAGATAAAGGCGAAAAAGTAGAGATTCGGGGTTTTGGCGTATTTCAGCGTAATGAGAAGAAAGAACGCAACGTGTACTCCCCCATCGCCAGAAGAACAGTAGACGTACCGGCAAGATCAGTATTGAGTTTCAAACCAAGCCGATCAACAGATCGGGACATACATGAGGGCGCTTAGCTCAGCTGGGAGAGCATCTGCCTTACAAGCAGAGGGTCACAGGTTCAAGCCCTGTAGCGCCCAAATCAAAGTAATTCTACAATTAATGGTAAAGGGTATATACTCAATATACCCTTTATTTTATGAAAACAATGATACAATTCATAAAAGAGATTCCTCCTATACAGAAAATTCTTTTGAGTTTTCTGATGCTAATTATTACTGGCATGGGGCTGCTTCTTCTTCCGGTTAGTACAACTAATGGCATATCATTAATCGACGCGTTATTTACCTCAACATCAGCAGTATGTGTCACCGGACTCATTGTACTTGATACGCCGGTCGACTTCACCCTCTTCGGACAGGGAGTAATACTTCTGCTACTCCAGTTCGGTGGAATGGGGATAATGACATTCTCCATAGCTATTCTTTCGATGATGGGAGGTAGCCTTTCAATCAAGTGGCGGTTTACCCTGCAAAGCGTTTACAGCGACGTCAGTGCTATGCCATTCAGAAACATCCTGGTACGAATTGTGCTGTATACGGTGATCATTGAATTAATAACCGCCCTTATTCTTTTAACCCAGTTTATTCAGCATTTCCCACTACCTGAAGCAATATGGCATTCAATATTTCACGCGATTTCAGCCTTCTGTAATGCCGGCTTTTCAACATTTTCAGACAGCCTCATGGGATTCCATGGTAATCCCATAATAGTGCTGACCATAGCTATCGCGGTTATACTGGGGGGACTTGGATTCCTGGTTTTAACAGAACTAACCAGCCCACTGACCGGCATCACCCGCAATTTCTGGAGAAATCTCTCCATTCACACAAGGTTTGTACTTATAATAACCACCATCCTGATAGCAGGGGGGATGCTGCTTTTTCTAATTTTAGAATGGACCGGGGCTCTTGAAAACCAGTCATTACCACAAAAACTGCTCACCTCTTTCTTCCAGTCGGTAACCTGCAGAACTGCAGGGTTTAATACTGTTGACATTGGCAACCTCAGGGAAAACACCCTTTTTATGATGATCGGTCTCATGTTTATCGGTGGTTCACCCGGATCAATCGCTGGTGGCATAAAAACTACAACCATCGGCATAATTGTAATGCTCATCGTATCAAGAATCATGGGTAAAAGTAACGTTGTAATATGGGAACGATCGCCGGGGATTGACAGCATTGAAAAAAGTACTACACTGATAATACTATCATTTCTTTTTATTTCATTATTTACCTTCATTATACTATCAATATCAAGCTTTAACGTTGAACATACATTTCTATCAATCCTTTTTGAGGTTACGTCAGCCTTTGGAACAGTAGGACTTTCAACGGGGCTTACAACACTCACCTCTGAACCAGGAAGAATTCTCATGTGCATCATCATGTTTGTTGGAAGACTTGGGCCGCTAACCCTCATATTGGCATTGACATCTCATAAGAAGGAAATTAGTATTCAATATCCTGAAGAACATATAATGATAGGGTAGCCATGAAGAAATTTTTTGTAATTGGACTTGGAAATTTCGGTTTTAATATCTCACGGACACTGGTTGATAACAACTGTGAAGTTCTTGGTATGGATTCCAACAAGGACATCGTTCAGAAAGCCAAGGATTTTATCACCCATGCCATAATCGGTGACGCGTCAAGCAAGGAAGTACTGGAATCACTGGCCATATCAGATTTTGATGCCGCCATCATCAGCATCGGTCAGGACATGACCTCCAGCATTCTTATTTCACTTTACATGAAAGAAATCGGCATACCGCGAATTATCGTCCGTGCCATATCTGAAGATCATGGAAAAATACTTAAAATGATAGGGGTGCACGACGTTGTGTTCCCTGAAAGGGACATGGCTATTCGCATAGCCAACAGGCTGTCACTTAAAAACGCGATGGACTACCTGCCACTCAGCGATGAATACGGAATACTTGAAGTTGATCCTCCCAAAAGTTTTCTCAACAAGCCTTTGAAAGAACTGCAAATCAGCACAAAATTCGGGTGCCAGGTTATCGGGCTTAAAGACCTGGCCCATAACGGGGACAAGTACGACCTTTCCGGAAAGAACGTTAACATAAAGATAGCTCCCACGGGTGAAGATATTATTAAACCAAATACAATAATGGTGGTAGTGGGGAAACTGAATGATATTGAGCGACTTCAAAACGCAAAATAATCAGATTTCCAGCTCAAGCCCCTCGTAGGCGATTCCCACCTCAAGTTTCCCCCTTCTCCGGGTATTCATATTGATATATGATTTTGCATTTGAAAGCACCGCGTCGAGCTTTTCATCATTGTAATCGGGCTCATGGTGAAAAAGGATTAATTTCTTAATATTAAACATGTTTGCCACGTCAATGGCTATTGACGCGGATGAATGTCCCCAGTCAATTTTGTTTATCGATTCTTCAAAAGTATACTGTGTATCGAACACGCACACGTCCGCATCCTGAAAAAACTCACGGTAACTTTCTATCTTGTCAAGTTCATCAATATTGAACTCACAATCACTGGTGAAAACAAATGTTTTCCCATCCTCCTCGAACCTGAAACCGTAAGACCCGCCGGGATGGCGCATGCTTTTATTCAGTATGCGCATATCGTTCAGAAACAACTCACCCTCACGGTCGATGATGAAAAACTCCTTTTGAGCCAGCATATATTCTAAATTGATGGGGAAATGGGTGAAGACCTGCTGATACTCAACCCGGTCCTTTATATCCTTATAAGGTGAATATATATTAAACTTGTTGCCTGGTATGTAGAATGGTCCGAAAAATGGTATTCCCTGGATATGATCCCAGTGGGTATGGGTTAGAAGAATTGTGCCTGTCCCCTGCCCTTTGCCGAATTCTTCTTTCAATAATTGATTTCCAAGATGTTTTATCCCGGTGCCGCAGTCAATTATTATGAGGTCGTTATACTTGTTTCTCACCTCGAGTGTTGTGGTATTCCCACCATAACTGCCAGCGATTGACAGGGGAAGGGATCGCACAAATGACTCAATTGATTCTTCTGAAGCTATATCTTTCGGGGACGCAAGTGACAGGGCTTTTGAAATCTTGTATTGTATTACCTCGTTGCTGAGTGGAGTGGGAATTGATCCCCGTACACCCCAGAATCTGACTTTCATTATACTACCTCAATGTATATCTATGCTGCGTCCTTTATGAAACATCCGGCAATTATGAGGTTTATTCTGCATTTATGCAAGAGAATTTTATCAATACATGTGAATGAATAGCGAAGACACTGTGCAATGCGCGTTATAAAATACTTGACATGTTTTCCGGTTTACTTTTAATTACCTGCAATCCTTCATGTTTACTCGCTCTCTAAATAGCAACACCGGCATACTACGCACTGCATTCAATCTGCTCTTATTATAAAATTTATTGATATAAAGAGGAATCAAGCATGAAATTCTCACGTAGGATTGAAAAGGTTAAACCATCACCAACCCTGGCTATTACTGCCCTTGCCAAATCCATGAAAGCGCAGGGTATTGATGTTATTGGATTCGGTTCGGGTGAGCCTGACTTTGATACACCAAGATCAATAAAAGACGCTGCCATACGTGCCATAGAAACAGGGAAGACTAAGTACACTCCCGCCGGCGGGATTCCCGAATTAAAAAATGCCATAGCACAAAAATTTGCGCGTGACAATCAACTAAAATATACACCGGCTGAAATAACAGTAAACTGTGGTGGTAAACATTCATTCTATAATCTCATGCAGATTCTACTGGACAAGGGAGACGAGGTAATAATACCGGCACCTTACTGGGTTTCATACCCCGCCATGGTTGAACTTGCCGACGGAAAACCCGTGATTATTCAAACCGACGAGTTAAGCAACTTCAAGATGACTTCAGAACAGCTGAAAAAAGCCATTACCCGGAAGACCCGGGCAGTAGTTATCAATTCACCATCCAATCCAACCGGTTCAATGTACAAAAAGCACGAACTGAAGGCCATTGCAGATATTCTACTTGAAAAAGGTATCATAGCCATATCAGATGATATATATGAATCAATCCTTTATGATGGTAATAACTTTGAAAATATCGTCACCGTTGCCCCTGAAATGAAAAATCTGACAGTAGTGCTGAACGGTGTATCTAAGGCCTATTCAATGACAGGCTGGCGTATAGGGTACATGGCAGCTGATGAAGACATTATAAAAAAAGCCGAGGTACTGCAAAGCCAGTCTACTTCCAACCCTGCTTCCATTTCTCAATGGGCAGCAGTTGAAGCATTAACCGGAGACCAGGGTGTTATTACCGAGATGGTAAAAGCCTTTACTCGCAGGCGATCACTCATAGTAAACGGCCTCAATGAAATACCGGGATTCTCATGTCTTAATCCAGACGGGGCATTTTACGCGTATCCCAATATAGAGGGCATCGCATCCCTTCCTGGCTGGAAAGACATGGAAAAGAACTTCGATAATGACGACCTTTCAGGCAGGTTTTGCGCATACCTTCTTGAAGAAGCGAAGGTTGCCGCGGTACCGGGTATCGCCTTTGGTACTCAAAAGAACCTCAGAATGTCATTTGCCACTTCTGATGAGAATATTTCTGAAGGATTAAAACGAATCGCGGAGGCGGTCAGTAAAATAAGCTGATCATGTCTACATTCACAATAATAAAAAGCGGGAGCGTATTTATACTCCCGCTTTTTATTTACAGGTCGGTTATTATTTTTCCCGGCTGGTTTGGCTTTACTATCTTTGATTCCTGAATAGGTTCACCCTCGGGTTCACTTATCGCCTTCTGTATCATCATCATAAGGTTCATGTAATAAGACTGCGTGGTAATAAATTCTTTTAACAACTCGTCTTCGGACACCTTCGCTGAAAGTTCTTCGATTTTTTGTTTTTCTTCAACCTCGACAGGCTGACCCGTGCCTTCTTTCTGCTGTACTGTTTCACTTAGTTGCGCGAATTCTTCGAGCAGCTTTCTGGATTCTGGATTCTCTTCCAGCTTTTTCACAACTTCAACGTATCTCTTGTATACATCTGTACCCTTGATCATTAAACCAAGTTCATTTGCCCTGCTGATTATTTCTTCCATTACCTACTCCTTTGTAAAACTTCTTTATGGAGGATTAACAGAAAAGGTCATTTTAGCGCAATGACTTTTTGTTTTTTTATTAATTGACATTTTAAAAGAACCTGCCCATAATCGAGATAACTGAGTGTGTCAAGTGCCTGGT
>JAGYNX010000076.1 GCA_018399855.1 Spirochaetota bacterium | reverse complement strand
GCACATTGAACACCCCCACAAATGACCTGAACCTCTCATCCAGCATGGGCCCTTCCACTATAGTGCCCCCAAGCGGATTGGGCCTGTCAAGCACCACCAGTTCGATACCGCTTCCATGCAGTTCTTCCATGATAAGGGCCATGGTGTTGGCATAGGTATAATACCGCGTTCCAATATCCTGGATATCAAAGACAACACTTTCAACACTTTGAAAGAGCGTCCTGTCCGGAACCAGTGATCCTTCATCGTTTCCGTAAAGGCTTACCACTTTCATATCACCAACCGGCTGCTCATCAACGGCCACCTGGTCTTGTTCCGTGGAGAACAGCCCGTGTTCCGGTGAGAACAGTACCGCGGGTTCTGCCCCCATGCGGCCCAACGCATGCCAGCTGTATTTCCAGTTGGCAGTCAGCGAAGTCTGGTTAGCCACCAGCGCGAAAGGGGGCTGTTTATCCGCATCAATCTCGTCAAGCCATATATCCAGTCCATTGATTACCATGCTATCCTCACACCTGTATAACCAGGTCATTTTGAATAATAACATTATCGTAACGGCTGCCCGGATCTATCCGGCTACCCGGGAAAAGAACAGAATTCTGTATGTGGCAATCCGCCCCCAGGCTGCTCCCCTCACCTGTTACCGTTCGGGTTACATCTGCACCATCTTCAAAGTGTACATCCCCGCCAGTTACCGAAGGACACACATCTTTCAGTGAACTGAATCGAGTCTGCCAGTATTCAATAGTATCAAGAATTTCCATGTTTACACGGTGATATGATTCAGTTGTACCCACGTCAACCCAGTATCCCCGGTGCAGAAAGGGGGCAAGGGTATGATGCTGTATCAGCGAAGTGTATCCCGTATACACTATACTGGAAAACCCTTCTTCAAGGTATTTGAAAATCTCAGGGGACAATACTGCCATCCCGGTGTATACAAAGGGTGCATGGCTGTTACTTGAAAAGGTATAATTTATATCTTTTATAATTTCATTCTCAACATACACAGGACGCTCTGCCATACCCGTATCTTTCAAGACCAGCATTCCCGGGCTGCCTGATGCCCTGTACGCTTCAAGAAGCTTTTTAACGGGGATGTCAAAAACTGCATCGCTGTTGCAGAGCAATATGCTGTCATCATTCAGCAGTTGTTCACAGTTTTTCAGTCCCCCGCCGGTGCCCAGTATTTCTTCTTCGATGGTAAAGTGCATATCAAACCCGAAATTATCATGGGCCTGAAAGTACGCGATAATATCTTCAGCGAGATAATGCAGGTTACACACAACCGTCTGGATGCCTGCTTCTTTCATAAGCATCAATGAATAAAGAATAGACGGCACATTACAAATGGGCAATAATGGCTTGGGGACGGAATCGGTAAGAGGACGCACACGTGTCCCATACCCGGCAGCAAAGATGAATCCTTTCACACGGCATCTCCCGCGATTTCACGCAGAAGGTCATGGATATTTTCAAGCAGTTCATGCCGTGAAGCGTACCCGGCAAGATACGAAAAGGTTCGAGACATGTAACGCTCGTAGGCGGCATTCCCCATGACTGATGACTGGTATCCGAATGTGCCAAGGGCCTTCAGGTTTCGTTGAAAAGCCATGTGGTCGAAATAATAGCAGAAGGCATCCCACGAAAAGGAATGCACCCCGGCATCATGTGACTGTTGATAATAATAGAATAGAAGTCTTTCAAAAAAACTGTCTTCAAAACCAGCGTACGAATCCCGCAGGAGTGATGCAACATCATACTGGGGCAGGCCCATTCTCGCGTCCTGAAAATCTATGACATATATATTGTCTTCATGAAGCATCACGTTGCGGCTGTGAAAGTCCCGGTGGGCCAATACAAAATTGGAAGGAGAGTCAAGAACAGAAGCAAGTTTCCGGAAGGAAGAAACAAGCTCCTGTTCAAGCGAGGAAGGAATGTCAACGTCAAGGAAGTTCTTTACCATGTGTTGAATAAAAAAATCAAGTTCATAAAGCAACTTTTCAGAATCAAATTCTAGGCTGAAAGGTGGGCCGGTTATCGATGGGTAATCCGAAGGCTTCACCTGTTGAATCTTAATGATGTAATGCAGCAATTCCCTGTATACACTTTCCAGGTCATCTTTCGGCATCTGTAAGAATACATCCTCCAGGAGAGTATCACCGCAATCCTGCAGGATAAGCACACCCTCCTGCTGGTCACGCATGAACAATTCCGGGACAGGGAGCCCCCTCTCCTGGAATATGCCATACACGGTTTCGTATACATATTCATCATCACCGGCAGCAAGGGGATCAAGGCATACTATGCACGTCCCCTCCCCGCCGCTTGCACGGTAATAATGCCGTGTTGATGCATCACCCTGCAGCCGTTTTAACCTGAACGGCATGCCGCACCTCCGCACGATATGATCTTTAAGAGCTTCATTTAATTCCATCACTACCTGTCAGCAATTCAGCCATGATCAATAATCTTAATCAGCGTTACGTCGTAAAAAAGCCGGGATATCAAGATCCTCCGTAGAGAAATCCCTTGACCGACGCTTATCGTAATCCAGGGAGAAGGCCTCCATGCTGGCGGGTATCTTCTTCTCGATACGCTCGTTGTTCTTGCCCTCTATCACGGTAAGTGGGGTTCCGGTTCGCCTGTCCATCTCGTTTTGCGCAGGCCTGGTAAGCATGTTCTGCTTCCTGTCAAAACCGGTTGCGATCACCGTTACCCGTACCCGTTCATCAAGGGCAGCGTCAATGGTGGTACCGAATATAATATTGGCCTCCGGGTCTACCTGCCGGTTGATAATGTCGTTTACCTCGTTCACCTCGTGCAGTGAAAGATCGTTTCCCCCGGCAATATTGATGAGAACCGCCTTGGCCCCTTCAATGCTGGTTTCTTCAAGTAAGGGGCTGTTTATTGCCATCTGTGTTGCTTCAACCGCCTTGTTCTCACCTGAACCAAGACCAACACCCATAAGGGCATCACCGGTTTCTCTCATCACGGTACGGACATCGGCAAAGTCCACGTTAACAAGGCCGGTCACCATTATGATGTCAGCAATTCCCTGTACACCCTGTCGTAAAATATCATCAGCCAGTTTAAAGGCATCCTCGATGGGAGTTTTTCGGTCGATGATCTTGAGAAGGAGATCGTTTGGGATAGTGATCATGGTATCAACCTTCTCCTTCAGTGCCTTTATGCCCTCTTCAGCATGCTGTCCCCGGCGCTTACCCTCAACCTTGAATGGCTTGGTCACCACCCCCACCACGAGACAGTTGTGCTCCTTGGCGATCTCTGCCACAACTGGTGCCGCCCCGGTACCGGTGCCGCCGCCCATGCCGGCAGTTACAAACACCATGTCCGCCCCTTTCAGTATCTTATGGATCTTGTCCCTGTCCTCCTCGGCTGCTTCCCGGCCAACCTGCGGCTCGGCACCTGCACCCAGACCACGGGTAAGCTTGTTGCCAATCTGTATCTTGTTTTGCGCAAGCGAAGCCCTGAGCTGTTGTGCATCCGTGTTCATCACGATAAACTCGATGCCTTCCATCCCCGTGGCGATCATCCTGTTTACCGCGTTCGTACCAGCACCACCAACTCCAACTACCTTAATGACCGTGTTCAATGGTTTTTCTTCCTCGAGTTTAAACATCCCTTCCTCCTTAAGTTATTATGTCTCATTAATGGTTATTTTTCCGCGCCCTTCCTGACGCGTTACGGATTATAAGTATTCTTCAAAGAATCGTTTGAATTTATCCTTCAGGGAGTTAATGCTTCCCTTTCCCGGCCGTGACTTCTTACTTCTGAACTGGCTCATCCTGATACCGTACTTGAGAAGGCCAACACCATTTGAATACAGTGGGGTTGACACCACGTCTTTAAGTCCTGAAACCTCAACGGGCACTCCCACCCGTACCGGCATATTAAATACACGTTCGGCAGCATCAACAGCACCTTCCATCATGCTGCCTCCACCCGTGAGCACTATTCCTGCAGCCAGAATGTCCTTCTTGCCGCTTCGCAGAAGCTCCTGGTCTACCATCTCCATGATCTCTATCATGCGGGGCTCGATGATCTGTGCCAGCTCCTGCCGGAACAATCTTCTCGGGGCCCGTCCTCCTACCGACGGCACCTCAATAGTTTCTGACGCATCGATAAGATCAACAACCCCGCAACCGTATTTCTTCTTTATGACTTCAGCCGAATCAAGGGGAGTTCTCAACCCGATGGAGATATCGTTTGTCACATGGATACCCCCTATTGACAATACCGAAGAGTAGGACACCCCGCCCTCCACGTATACGATCACGTCCGTTGTTCCCCCGCCGATATCAACCAGGGCCACACCCAGGTCGCGTTCATCCCTGCTCAGGGTTGCTTCGCTTGATGCCAGCGGTGAAAATATCATATCACCACAGTGAAACCCCGCCTTGTTCACCGACTTTAACAGGTTCTGAATGCTTGTGCTTGAACCTGTAATGATGTGCACCTCGGCCTCGAGCCTGACACCGCTCATCCCGATAGGGTCTTTTATGCCGGTCTGGTCATCTACTGAAAATTCTTTTGAAAGAACGTGAATTATTTCCCGATCCATGGGTATGACAACTGCCTGGGCTGCTTCGATGACCCGCTTGATCTCGATTGGTGTTATGGTTCGGTTCCTGTTTGCTACCGCCACTACACCCCGTGAATTCTCACCCTTTACATGCTGACCGGTAACTCCCACGAACACCGAACTCACCTCGCATCCGGCCATGAGCTCGGCATCCTCTATGGACTTGACGATGGAGGACACGGTGTTGTCAATGTTTACAATTATACCGTTTTTCAGGCCGCGGGAAGGAGCGATTCCCACCCCGGCAATTTCAATCTGCCCGTTCTCGTTCAAGTAACCGATAACGGCGCAAGTTTTAGTGGTCCCTATATCAAGACCGACAACAACCTGTTCCATTGCTCTTCTCCTTCACTGTTTTCACCACGATGCGGCCATCCTGTCATCTACAAGTATCTTGTCCGGATATGAGCCCTTACTGTCCAGATGTCCCAGTATATAATTTATCGTCATAAAATGCTTCGTTTTTGAATGGCAGGTGAATACGGTTCTTCTGCCATTTACTTTTACCTGTATAAAATTCATGTGGGTACAGTCGATCTCCGTGATTTCTCTTAAAAGCGGCACTTCGTTTGATCTCAGGTAACGGATTATCTGAAACACCCGTAAAATTCTCTCAGAAAACCTGCTCTGTATAATGTCCTTTTCCGATACCACCACAAGTGGAATGTCATCGGCATGTACGGTTCCTGCCGAAAGAATATTCAGAGCATCATCCAGTTCAAATGGGACAAGTCGTGAACCCTTTTTGAGGGCAACCAGGAATGCCGGCTTGTTTTCTACCACGAATACCACGAGTTTGCCATCTTTCTCAACCACCCTGAAAGACTTTATCATCCTTGACGTGGAGAGTACCGTTTCCAGGGCATCCACATCCACAATTATCGAGTCTTCTTCAAGTTTAACAGGTACGTCCCGTATTATTTCATATTTTGACAGGTAATTCAATCCTCGAAAATCAATTGTTTTCACCCGCACAACATTACCAACCGCGTATAATGGTTGTACATCAAATACTGAAATTGCCATGCACAATAGTATGGCGATTCCAGTTACAGCCGTATGTATGCTCATTCTGTTCATATTCACTTATTACCGTATGTACCGGCCAGTGTTTCAAGTATCATGGGACCAGCCTTATAAATATCTCCCGCCCCCAGGGTCAGCACTATATCACCTTCCTGCACAACAGAGGCAACTTTACCGGGGATATCATCAAAACTTGAGATGATCTCTACTTCTCTCTCATCATGCCGGTAGATGGCGTCCTGTAATAATTCAGAGCTCACTCCTTCTACCGGTTCTTCACCGGCAGCATAAATCTCGGTAAACATTACCACGTCTGCCATTGAAAATGCCTGCCCAAACTCATCGGACAAAAGCTTTGTCCGCGAATACCTGTGCGGCTGAAACATGACAACCAGCCTTCGGTCAAGGCTTTTCAGTGCCGCGATGGTGGCCTTTACTTCCGTGGGATGATGACCGTAATCATCGATAATGGTAATGCCGTTTATTTCACCTATATGTTCAAGCCGTCGTCCCACACCTTTAAAGTCCGCGATGCCTTCCGCGATTACTGGAAATGACAGCCCCAGTTCCATTGCCACCGCTACCACTGACAGCGAATTGACGACGTTATGTTCTCCCAGGAGTTTCAGGTGTATCTCTCCGAGTTTTTCATCCCGGTAATAACAGGTATATCCCATATTCCCGTTTTCAACCCGAAGGTTCTCTGCCCTGAAGTCTGCCGATGAAGACAGCCCATAGGTAACATACGGCCGCTCAACCCTGGGAAGCAACTCTACTATACTGTGATCATCCACGCAAACCACTGAATATCCATAAAAGGGTATATTGTTCATGTACGTTAAAAAAGCATCCTTGAGTCCCTCAAAATACTTGTAATGATCAAGATGATCCGCGTCAATATTTGTAACGATCCCGATGGTGGGAAGCAGCTTCAAAAAGGAACCGTCAGATTCATCTGCCTCAAATACGATGTATTCCCCTTCTCCAACCTGGGCGTTTGAACCGAAATTCAACACCTTTCCCCCGATAACAGAGGTTGGGTTGAAACCGCCATGTACAAGCACATATGCCAGGAGAGATGAGGTGGTGGTCTTGCCATGTGTTCCGGCAACGCCGATACCGTGCTTCAGCCTGACTATCTCGGCAAGCATTTCTGAACGATGAATAATTGGTATTCTCCTGTTCACCGCTTCAATAATCTCAGGGTTATTCTGCGGAATGGCACTGGAGGTTACCACCACGTGATAATCATGTATGTTGGACGAAAAATGCCCGATATATATTGTGGCCCCCATCTGGCTAAGCCTTCTTGTCTGTTCGGATTCCCTGAGATCAGACCCGGATACATCATATCCAAGGTTTATAAGGATCTCGGCAATACCTGACATACCGATGCCACCGATCCCGATAAAATGCATTTTTTTCGATTTTCTAAACAACGCTCTTACCTCATCCGGTTTACTGGTTTAATTCCATAATTTCTTTTACAATCTTCTGCGCCCCGTCAACCTGCGCGGCTGTTCGTGCCCGGGCGCTCATCCTTTGACGCATTGTACGGTTCTGAAGCAATTCAAAAAGTACGGGTCCCGTTTTGTCCGCAACCGCGTTTTCATTTTCTATCATTTTTGCCGCGCCTTTTGCGGCAAATTCCATGGCGTTCTTTTTCTGATGATCCATTGCCGCGTACGGAAAGGGGATCAATATTGAAGGTATACCCGCTGCTGCCAGCTCCATCATCACCCCGGCACCAGCCCTGCTGATGGCCACATCTGCTGCTGAATACGCGTACTCAACATCATTGATGTAGGGGGACATGTATATTGAAATATTAATATTTTTTTCATTAAGTGCATCTTTGAACTTTCTGTAAGAATACTCACCGGTACTCCAGATGATACCCACGTCCCTGAATTCTTCCGGATATTGTTTTACCAGGTCAAGCATGAGATTATTTAATGTCAGCGCCCCCTGGCTGCCGCCAATCACCAGTATAATACTGCCGCAATGCTGCAGGTTGTACTTTCTTCGTGCCGTATCCCGATTCACGGGTACAAGTATCTTTTTGCGAATGGGATTACCGGTGATCAATATCCTGTCCCGCACCTGTTCAGGAAAATATGAAGTGCTTGCCTCAAAGGTTGCGAATATCTTCGTGGAGTATGGTGACAATTTAACGGTTACCTTGCCGGGTACTGAATTCTGTTCGCAGAGATATATTGATATCTTTGCCAATTTAGCCGCAAGAAGGGCGGGAGCTGAAACATATCCCCCCATTCCAATAACCGCCTGTATATCATCCTTCCTTATCATTCTAAAGGCTTTGAATATGGCCCAGGTAAAACGTATCATGAATGACGGTAACGAAAGGATGCTGTTAAATAACGCGGGGGCCCCGTAAAACCGCAGGTCATCCTCATGTATGTCACTGATAGAACTGAACCGTGCATCAGCCTTACCGGTCAGGAACAGTGCAGGTATACCCGCTTCTCTGAAAGCCTCGTACAGGGCGATTCCGGGTGTTATATGTCCGCCAGTGCCGCCACCGATTATGAGCACCGTTTTATTCTTCATTACCATACCTCTTCTGAGAACTTTAAGTCTTCCTGTACAACTTCCCGGTAACGGGAAATGTTCAGGAGTATGCCAACCGCGATCATGTTGGCCATAAGTGATGAACCACCGTAGCTGATAAAGGGAAGTGGTATTCCCGTAGTGGGTAAAGTACCGGTAACTACTCCAATGTTGATAAACGCCTGCACTACGATAAGCAGGGTCAATCCCACGGCGAGCAGCCTGCCGAATTCATCAGGTGCCCGCATGGCTATGTTTACCCCGAGATAAAACAGCACACAGAAAAGAAGAACAACAAAGGCTGTTCCGATAA
>JAGYNX010000075.1 GCA_018399855.1 Spirochaetota bacterium | reverse complement strand
CGCAGAACCGAGTTTAAGATTATTAAATAAATTATTCGGGTATTTCTTCATCGTTAATAAAAAAATTCATGATTCATGAAAAAATGTGATAAAATGATTGACATGAATTGCCGTAAGTTGGTATTAAGTTGGACACTTAAATGTTAAAAGTTTTACTAAATATAGTAAATTATATAGAATAATTTGAACAATACGTCGTACACGAAGTTCTTTGACATTTGGACACAGTACATAATATTCCCCTGTAGCTCAATCGGTAGAGCAACTGGCTGTTAACCAGTAGGTCGTTGGTTCGAGTCCAACCGGGGGAGCATTTAATATAAGCGGCTGATAAGGCCGCTTTTTTATTTTACAGAGCATAGTTTGAGGTTTCATCATGTCTCTGTATGAGACAGATAATCTGAAATTGTTTGATAATAGCTTGTAAAATAATAAAAAATTCTTGCCTGTTTAACATATGGCTGTTATCTGATTAGAATACACTTAAAGGAAAATACAATGAGCGAAGATTTACAAATTGTTGAACATATACGTGAACTGGCAAAACAAAAGAATGCAATCATTCTTGCTCATAATTATCAGAATTCCGAAATTCAGGATATGGCTCATGACACCGGAGATTCACTTGAGCTGGCAAGGATTGCGGCTAAAAATGATGCAGATATTATCGTGTTCTGTGGCGTACATTTCATGGCCGAATCTGCATATATTTTATCTCCGCAAAAGAAAGTTTTATTACCCGAAAAATCGGCAGGTTGTCCCATGGCCGACATGGCAGATGTTGATGCCCTTGTAGAGATGAAAAAGGAATATCCCGATGCTGTTGTCGTTACCTATATAAACTCAACTGCCGCAATTAAGGCAGAATCAGACGTGTGCTGTACCTCGTCAAACGCCGTAAAAATTGTACAGAGAGTAGAAGGGGATACAATACTTTTCCTGCCTGATAAAAATCTTGCAGATTATGTTCAGCGTTTCACGGATAAAAAAATAATACCATGGAAAGGCTTTTGTCCCGCGCATGAACAATATTCTGCTGAAGAACTGAAAAAAATGAGGGAAAAACATCCTGATGCAGTTGTGATAGTCCATCCTGAATGTAACCGGGAAGTGGTTGACCTGGCTGACGAAGTGTTATCAACCGGTCAAATGGTTACCTTCGTAAAGGAAACAGACAAGCGTAAAATAATAGTTGGTACAGAAAAAGGAATGATACACAAGTTACAGTCAGTTGCACCCGATAAAGAATATATACTTGCGTCTAAAGCTTTTGTATGTCCTAATATGAAAAAAATAACACTTGAAAAAGTGCTGAAGTCTCTTGAAAATGAAGAACCTGAAATAAGAGTACCAGAGGAAATCAGGATAAAAGCACTGGGAAGCCTGACAAGGATGCTCGAATTATCCTGAGGAACGTTGCAGGAGGCAGTTGTTGAATAATGTGGAATCCGGTTTCGACGAAGAACTTCAAAAAATCCGGGAGAAAACCTTTAATAGTAATTTAAAAGATCTGGTGCATAAAGTTACAGGTCACACTCCAGATGATATCTCTGCTATTGATTCTCCAAAAAAGATGTTGAAACGACTGCACGCATTGTATTACAGGGCAGTTAATGAAATGGATTTGCAGTCACCACTTGCGCTTCCTGATCATTCATTGCTGCAATCAATTGATAACGATAGTAATCCTGTTGAGCAGCTGAAAAAGGCGTTGGAAAAAATAAATCTTGGGAATTTCATACTCCTGTCATATAACATTGCCCATCAGTGTTTTAAGCCAGTTACACATATTCCGGGCACATTTAACATGGAAAATCTATTAATTGACGTATCTGAAAAATTATACACGGATATACGTAAAAATGTATCTGGTAAATTATTGCGATATGATGAATTAACTGAAGACAGGTTTCTGGAAAAAAGATTTTCAAGTGAAGCTGTGGAGCAGGGGCATAGCATTTATTTTGTTTCATCAGGTAATATTGTGGAACCGTTTTTCAGGGAATCAAAACATCTATACAATCCCAGGATTTTCAAAAGCAGATTTTTCTCAGTTCTGATGTTGATTCTCCCTCCCAATCATTCTTATACTACTGAGCAGCTCTACCACCTGCTGTGTGATACAATAACATACGAATTGATTCTCGCAGAAATTGAATACGAGAGAAATCAACCTGCAAGGATGTTCATGCTCGAACAGCCACTTGAGAACCTGTACCGCATATATGAATATTTCTTTCTACTATCAAAATATCAGGATTCGGGGAGAATATTCGTGATGCAGTCACTGGTAACCTTTACCGAAGAAATGGTTTACCTGTGGCATTATATAACATTTAAACTTCAATGCCTGCTTTCACCAGCTTCGATGATATTACGTCATGAAAAAGATGTCATATTACTATTTGCCGACAGCAGTGATGTTGATACAGTAGAGACTTTTTTGAAAAAAATCAGGGATATATTACCCGATATGATTTCATTCAAATCGTATGAGAACAAAGAGTTTTCTCATAGCATGAGTCTTCTCAAAAAAATTGAAAAATTATAATCCCTTTTTATTGTTGCACACGCAAACATCTGCAAAGGTATGATATAGCATTGACGTGTAATAACTATTCCGGAAAGTTACGATATATATGAAAAAAAAATTCACAACGATCACCCAGAAGGGAATTGATTATTTTATACCGTTTTTCCTGATGGTGTGTTGTGTTCTTATTACTGAAATTCCATCTTATTCTGCAGGTACTGCGGGAACTTCGGGGGCTGATTTTCTGGAAATCGGTATAGGAAGTCGCCCTATTGGTATGGGTGAGGCATTTACTGCTGCCACTGATGACCTGAATTCGGTTTACTACAACCCTGCCGGACTTGGCACTCTCAAGTATCCGATGCTGCAATTGATGCACCAGGAGTTAATACTTGATTCCCGCTTTGAAAATATTTCATTGTCATACCCGCTTCTTGGCGGTAACCTGGGTTATTCTAACTCGGTATTCTGGGTACCACCATTTGACAAAATTGATATTGATGGAAATAAGACCGGCAGCGTGTATTTCTACAATATGAGTAATGTTCTGGCCTATGGTTATTCACTTGGATTCATGGAGGTTGGTGGTTCATTTAAATATATATACCAGCGTATTGATACATTGCAGCTTCATTCATTTGCCTTTGATACAGGTGTAATGAAACGACTATACATGTTTTCTCCATTTGATACTCCTGTTCGAAACTTTTCTTTAGGAATGTCCATGCAAAACCTTGGAAGCAGGGCAAAGGATGATCCACTTCCAAGGCTTATCAGGCTTGGAGCATCATACAAGCTGACTCACTGGCTTATGTTCAATGTTGATGCTATTGAAAATATGATTGACTCGTCTGATCTATATGATTTCACTTCAGGCTTTGATGAAAGTTTCAGGTTAAATACCGGTGTTGAATTTAATTATCTAGAAATTCTTTCTTTCAGGGGTGGTTATCGTTTTAATGACGCGGGAAGCTACAGCCTTGGCCTTGGATTTAATTATGTTATAAAGAATGTATCATTTGTGATTGACAGTTCGTATACCGATACAGGCATCTTTGGGCCTGTGTATTCGTTCTCGATCACATTCAAATTGATACCGAAAGTTATTACCATAGAAGATAAGATAAACGCGGAAAAACATTACCAGCGTGGTATCAGGTATTTTATCGGTGACGATATTGATGCCGCTATAGCTGAATTCAAGAAATCTAGGGATTATAATCCCTATCATAAAAATGTAGATAAGAAAATAAAAGACCTGGTTGAATTAAAGGAGTTGAAAGAGAGAAATGAGCAGATGGAACAGGAAATACAGGGCTTTAGATGAGATGAGAGAAGTAGATGTTATCGCGGATTTCTGTCCCGCTGCTGACGGTTCAGTACTTTTTTCCATGGGAAATACAAGGGTAATATGCGCAGCCACCGTATCCAGTGATGTACCGGCACATGCCGAAGAGAAGGGAAACGGTTGGATAACGGCAGAGTATACACTTCTTCCATATTCCACCTCTCCACGTAAGCCAAGACCAGGTATACGGCCTGATGGTAGATCAGTTGAAATAAGAAGATTAATTGCAAGGTGTCTACGTAATATCGTAGATCTTTCGAAAATGCAGGGAGTGGCTATTACCGTGGACTGCGATGTGCTGCAGGCTGATGGTGGTACCCGAACAGCCGCGATAACCGGAAGTTATATTGCTCTTTCAAGGGCAATACGCACAATTATGGATTCAGGAATTATAACTGAAAATCCTTTGCTGAACAGGGTAGGGGCCATATCAACCGGATTTATTGGTGAGGACATGCTTCTAGACCTTGACTACCGGGAGGACTCAATGGCTGATATTGACATGAATATCATCATGGATGGTAATAATAACCTGGTTGAGGTTCAGGGAACCGGTGAAAAGCGGTCATATACCATGGATGAACTTAACCAGATGTTGAAGGTATCCAGTAAGGCTATTTCACGGCTGTTTGATATTCAGAAAGAATATGAGTAATCACATTTGCGCCATCTTCCGATAATACTTGTAAGTGTAAATATATTTATCGGAATGTGCGTATAATGAAAAATAATATACTTCAACAAATTATACTATTTATAATAGTAATTATTATCTCTACACCGGTTTATTCACAGTATTACATTCGTAATACGACGGTAATTGATACACCAAGTGCATACACACTGGCGCGCGGGACATACCTCGTTTCATTTCTGGGGTATGATAATGGTGGAGTGGAGCTGAAAAGTTTAATCGGACTGCATGATAATCTATTTCTTGGTGTATCCGCCGATATGCAGAATGCTATCGGGAAAGACGAAATACAGCCAAATGTACCCGGTGTTATCGCGAAACTGAAATTCACTGACGGATGGGAAAGGTTTCCTATCTCGCTGGCTGTTGGATATGATTCATTCTATATCGGGCAGGAGGGAAAAACCTATAATAGTTCAAATGAATTGAATCGCATGATTTACGGACCATATGCCGTAATTACCAAACCGATATATCTTTTTAATGACGAACAACATTTTCATATCGGAATAAGGGTTCCAACACAACCGGATTACGTTCCAGAGGATACATCATATTTCGTATCACTTGATATCCCATTGGGTGAATATTTTATATTTAAAGCTGAATCAGAAAGAATATATTATAATTTTGGAAGAACCGGTGACTGGCTGTATAATATTGGAATGCGGTACTCGTATATGTATCAACTGGGAATCGAATTTGATGTGCTTCTACAAAATGATGAAAGGGCAAACAGGATCATTCGAATTGAATACATCAATGAATTTTAAATACTTAATTGTAACAATTCAAATAATGTCTTTTCTTATGTATACACCGGCAATACTTGCCGGTGAAATATTTTGTGATATATTTATAATTAATGATCAAAATGAAAGAATATCATTGCGGGTACAGTTAGCAAGGTTTCACAGGGAAAGGCAACGTGGTTTGATGTTTCGAAAACACCTGGGTGATAATGATGGTATGTTGTTTGTATTCGAACGTGAAAAACATCTTAACTTCTGGATGAAACATACATACATTCCCCTCAGTATAGCATTCGTGGGAAAAGACGGAATAATCAAGGAAACGAAAGAAATGGAACCCCTTCGGGTGTACCCTTCATACTCTTCAAAAGAACCAGCCATGTATGCTATAGAGGTAAACAGGGGCTGGTTTAAAAAACATAATATATCTAGAGGCAGTAAAGTAATATTAAATGGATGCATCAGTAAACAGAATTCCATCATCAAAAGATGAAAGGGCATATTGCATATCGCTTCGCAATCACCATCAGCACGTTTCAGATGTTGAGTATTCACTTAACGAGTTGAAAATGCTTATAAAAACAGCCGGAGGAATAATCGCTGGCTCAAGGATAGTAAGACGAGACAGTCTTGATCCCGCCTACATAGTAGGGAAGGGCTACCTGGAAAAGCTAAAAGAAATAATACAAGAAAACGATATAAAGCTGCTGGTATTTGATCTGAATAACTTGAAACCTGCCCAGGTGCGAAACCTGGAGGAGGTTTTGAAATGCAGGGTTATTGGAAGGACCGAGGTAATACTTGACATTTTTGCACGAAGGGCAAGAAGTTCTGAATCAAAGATACAGGTTGAACTTGCGCAGCTTAAGTATATTTTACCAAGGCTGAAAGGTCTCGGGGGTGTATTGTCACGTCTTGGTGGAGGTATCGGTACCAGGGGGCCTGGTGAAAAGATGCTTGAAACAGACCGCCGTCATATACAACGAAGAATTTCAAAGTTAAACAATAAGCTTTCCGAGATAGTTTCACACAGGCAGTTGATACGTAAAAACAGGTCATCAGAAGTTCTCGGTGCTGTTGTGGGTTATACAAATGCCGGTAAATCTACATTGATAAATCGATTGGCAAAAGACGACCTTTTCGTTGAGAACAGGCTCTTTGCCACACTGGATGCTTTTACCAGGGAAGTATATATAGCACCAGGCAATAAAGTTTTGCTTACAGACACGGTTGGGTTTATACGGAACTTGCCGGTTAACCTGATTGAATCCTTTAAATCCACCCTTGAAGAGATTAAAAATGCTGATTTTCTCATTCATGTTATCGATATTAATTCACCGGATATTGATGAGACCATTGCCACGGTTGAAAAAGAACTGGTAAAACTTGAATGTAACGGCAAACCTGTAATAAACTTTTTCAACAAGGCAGATCTGTTGAAATCTGATGATTTACTACAGGGAATTTCACAGAAATACAATGAATCAATTACTGGCTCCGTATATACTGGTATTGGAATTGATGAACTTATGGAATCAATCTCTGAAATCCGTGATACCCTTTCCCGTAAAGAGAAGAGCAAAATGCTGATGTAAAAATATACCCATGCCGATAATCTATAATAAGTAACTGGTTAAAATTAATCATCGGCAATGGTATGAAAAAATATATAATTGTAGTAATCATAATAGCATTTGGAATGGCACTATCTTTTAAGAATTTAAATATTTCATCTGTAACAGGGGAAACGCGTACTAAAAAGAATATTACCCTGGCGGATATTGAAAACCTGGAAAACAGTATTATTATTGACGGATTGGATATGACTTCCAGTGAAAAACCATCTGATGATTTATCCGGTGAAATACTATTTGATAATTCATTTGATGACACCGGCTTACAGAATGTTAACGATGGCCTTCTGAAAACGAATGAAAAAAAACCTCACGTGAAAACTACCACTTCTCACGAAACAATTGTTAAGAAAACAATTCATGAAAAAACAGGTGTAAAGAAAGGTGTAAAGAGAGATATAAAGAAAAAGGATTCTCAAGTCATTACAATAGATTCATTAAGGAAAAAAGATAAGAAATGGCACCTTTCAGAACATGTAATAAAAAAGGGAGAGAATCTCTGGAATATTGCAAAACAGTATGATACTAATCATCGGTACATCATAATGATAAATAATATTGATGAACCAAAAAAGCTTCTACCGGGAAAAGTAATACAGGTACCAAACAGGCAGGGTATAGAATACAATATTAAACAGGGTGATACAGTATACCGTATAGCATCACGGTTTAACATTGAGAAAGAAAAAATACTGTCACATAACAACATTAAAAATGGTAATATATACTATGGAAACGAGCTCTTTATTCCTGACGCGAAAAAGCCCGTTACGAAATACGAAAATGATAATATCGCAGTAAAACAAAATCAGAATAAAGAAACGGTCAATAACAGGGTAATGGCATTCGCCTGGCCTGTTAAAGGTCGAATTACATCATCTTTTGGGAAGCGTACTGATCCATTCACTAAAAAAAAGAAATTTCATTGTGGTATCGATATCAGCTGCAATGAAGGTACACCCATAAAAGCATCATACGATGGAAGGGTAATATATAGTGACTGGAAAGACGGGTACGGCAAGGTTGTCATAATAAAGCATGATAAAGGGTATATAACCGTATACGCCCACAACAGGGAAAATATAGTAAATGTTGGTGATAAAGTAAACAAGGGAAGTGTTATCGCCTATTCTGGAATGACAGGAGCGGTAACCGGAGCCCATCTGCATTACGAAATAAGAAAATACCTTGCGCCGCTAAATCCAATGAAGTTATTAAAATGATTCCTGGATAGAGAATATGTATATATATAATCGAATACAACGAATAATACAAGTTATTGGAATACTTCTATTAATTGTATATGCAGTGAGTACTGATGCTGCTACGATGCGTAGCGCCGAGGGTAATAAAAGGGTAAAGGTCTTTTACACTAAAAATGATAACATCGGTTGGGATGCGTTGATAAAGGGCCGAATATTAAGTATTGGGGCTCGAGAGGATGCCCATCAGCAGGAACTCTCACATGTGGCACACGATAAGACAAAAGTAACAGTACGTCTATATAACGATGAGGGTATTGTAAAAGGCAGTAATTTATATGTTGTGGATAATAAA
>JAGYNX010000074.1 GCA_018399855.1 Spirochaetota bacterium | reverse complement strand
CGGAAGATCCGAACCGGGTAATATCCTTTGTGGTAATGGGTGCTTCTACCGGTGGTCCTAAAACAGTAAGGCAAATCCTTGCCGGTCTTCCGGCAGATTTTCCAGTGGGCATTGCCCTTGTGCAGCACATGGAGTCGGGATTTGAGTCAGGGTATGCCAAATGGCTTAACGAAGGAACATCTCTCAGGGTGATGCTGGTTGAAGGGGAGACGGATATTCTTGCTGGTCATGTGTATGTTGCCCCGGCCCATTTGCACCTTATGTTACAGGGTAATCGGCTTATCCTGGATGATGGGCCAAGGGTAGGTAATCAGAAACCGGCAGTTGATGTCTTGTTCTCATCAGCCGCGGTGGGGTACGGTTCTTCGCTGCTGGGTGTACTTCTCACTGGCATGGGGCGTGATGGTGCAGACGGGTGTGCTGACATCATTAAAAAGGGGGGAATCACCGTTGTTCAGGATGCGGCAACCTCGGATATATTTGGTATGCCCGGGGCTGCGATAGAGCAGAATGCCGCTACGTATATCGTTGGACTGCCGGATATACCCGTGAAAATGCAGGAAATCTGCCTGTCGAGGAAGGGCAGGTGAAAACAATGAGACGGGATATGGAGCATATTATAACCTACCTGGCTGCCACTACGGGCATCCAGCTTCCCGAAACGTTGTACGGGCAGGTTGAAGAATTTGTAGTATCCCGTTGTCAACAGCAGAATGTATCTATTCATGAGTATATTACCCTTCTGGGAAATGACGGGGAAGAATACGCCCGTTTTATTGATTCGGTAACTGTGAATGAAACATATTTTTTTCGTGAGGAATCCCAGTTCAAGGTATTGGAGCAGCATGTTCTGCCTGAACTGGCTTCCAGCGGTAGAAGAGTGAAGCTATGGAGCAGCAGTTGTTCAACCGGAGAAGAGGCGGTGTCCCTTTACCTGATGGCACGTGAAATTCTTGGCCATGGATCTATAGACATGTACGCTTCAGATATTAACGCGTCTGTGTTATCTGATTTTGCGTCGGGAGTATATAAAAAGAATTCATTTCGCCGGGATGGGAGTACATATCACGGGTTGATCGAAAAATATATCCAGAGGGATGGTGACCGGGTAATCCTTAACAGGGATATTATTGAGGATATTACCAGGTCGGTAATTAACCTGAATTTTCTTCCAGCGGAAGATCTCCCTTCTGGCTTTGACATTATTTTTCTCAGGAATACAATTATCTACTTTAACATTGAAGAGAGGGAAAGGATCATCAGCGGGATTGTCCGTCATCTCCGGGAGGGTGGTATCCTTTTCTCCTCGGTTACCGAGGTTGCCCTGGTTGGAAGCCCGGAATTAACGGTTGATGTAATTGATCCTGTTTACTTTTTCAGGCGCAAAACTGTAGAAGAGAAAAAGCAGGGGACAGTTATCACCGAGCCGTTAATAGAACAGATTGTCCTCGAATATCCGGAGGAGAAACCGGTGCCCGAGACGCTGCATATGCATTCCGTTCTCACAATGGCAAACAAGAAACTGAATAATCCCCTTTTCCATTTGCCAGCAAACAGTAACTACCGCGCAGGTCTTGATCTCCTGGAATATATTTACCTCGTCAATCACGGCAGGACCGATGAGGCTGAAATGATTATCGACCGTCTGCAAAACGTACCGGTTGAAGAAGTGCTTATCTTTTATTTGCGGGGAATGCTGCACCGTCACCGGGACGAACCGATTGCCGCGCTGGATTTTTACGACAGGGTGCTAAACCTGGCTGCAGATGTCTGGCCTGCCAGGTTTAACCGGGCAATGCTTTTAATACAGAGGGAAAATCGTGTCCGGGGTATGGCGGATCTGTCCCGGACCATCAAAGATATTGATGCCTACATCGAGCATGGCGAATACCATTACCAGGTATTCATGGATGGATTTAATGGAAAATATTTTCGTGCCATCTGTACCGGCTGGATGGAAAAACTGGGGCAAACGGGATAACGTAATGGCACTTGATCGCAGTTCCTATATAGAGAATTACCTGGACGAGATAAGGGAAAACCTGACACAGGTTGATAACACGGTTATTTCCCTTAAAAAGGATCCAGAAAACCAGGACCTCTTGAAACAGTTGTTGCGCCTTCTTCACAGCATCAAGGGTTCATCGCGAATGCTCAAGTTCAACAACATGGAAGCGATGGCGCATGGCCTGGAGAATATTTTCAAGGGGGTAAACGATGGACGATACGGTATCACCAGGGATCTTGTCGAACTTGTTTTTATGTCCACCGATTATTTCAGGGCCGGTGCGGATGTAATCGCTTCTGAGGGTATTGACAACATTTTCATTGACAGACTGGTTGCAGTATTTGACCAGGCGGCGTCCAACGAACCATTCTCCATTGAGAAGGCCAGGTACAGGTCATACGAGGATGATGAGAATGCTGCACATGATAAAAACACGAAGCCTGAACTTGAAGGTGGAGAGCATGAGACCATACGGATAAAGACGAGAAAGGTAAACGAGATAATAAAGCAGCTTAACAGCCTGATCATCAGGCAGTTCCAGTTTAAAAAAGAGAATGACCTGCTGGAGGAACTGGAGAAGAAATTTCGCCGGCTTGAAATTCTGAAAAAACGGGGCAACCTGGGGGAAAAATATGATAAACTCGCCGGGGAGAGTCTGAAGCTTATACTGAAACTGCGAAAGGATTTCCTGGAAGAGCTTCCGCTTTTAGAAAGACAAACCTTCGAGGTGCAGGAAGAAATTTTAAGCCTGCGAATGCTTCCCCTTGAAATGATATTTGGTTCCATGCCCAAGATGGTAGAAGAGATAGCCATGAACGTAAACAAGGAAGTAAACCTCACCATGAGTGGGACGGATATTCTCATTGATAAAGTCATACTTGAAAATACTCATGATCCTATTGTCCACATAATACGGAATGCAGTTGATCATGGAATCGAAACAATTGAAGAAAGAAGAAGGAAGAGTAAACCAGATACGGGTTCCATAGACATAAAGTGTTCTACCGAGGGAGGAAACATCGTTATACGCATTTCGGATGATGGCCGGGGGATAAATTACCAGGAATTGCGTACCAGGGCCCTGGAAAGATATACTGAAAGGGAAGAAGAAATCAGGTTAATGGACGAAGAAGCTCTCAATACATTTCTTTTCCAGTCTGGGTTTTCAACCAGGAAGGAAATAAGTGATCTTTCAGGCCGTGGCGTTGGTCTTGATATAGTGAGAACCAATGTTGACAAGATCAAGGGGAAGGTCACCCTTGCCAGCAAGCCAGACGAAGGTACTGAATTCGTCATGTCATTGCCACTTTCCCTGTCTACCGTTGAGGGTTTTTTTGTTACTTCTGGTAATGAAAAATTCCTTGTGCCGTCAAACTTTGTAAGGGAAGTAATCGTTATACACGACGAAGAGGTTATCGACTTGTTATCCAGAAAGGCTTTCAAGTTGAGAAACAGGATAATACCCTTTTACAATTTATCCTCGTTGCTTGATACGGTGGCCGGAGGGGTGCAGGAGAAAAACTTCATGCTGGTAGTTGAAGCCTTTGGAGAGACAATAGGCATTGTGGTGGACTCGGTAATCCGTTTTTCGTCACTTGTGCATAAACCGCTCCCTTCGAACCTGGCAGACCTGAAACCAGTACAGGGTGTGGTTTTCGATGAAAGTTTTAATATCGTTACCATTCTCCATGTCCCTGAATTGATAAACCGTTTTAAGAGATTAAAGAATATTGATGCCAGGAAAAAATACTCGTCCGAAAGTAAAGAGTATAAACGTATCCTGGTGGTTGATGACTCTATTACCACAAGGGAGATCGAAAAGTCAATCCTGGAACTGGAAAATTATAACGTCATTACTGCCATTGATGGTATTGACGGCCTTGAAAAGGCAGATGAGCAATATTATCATTTGATTATCACTGATATTCAGATGCCACGTATGGACGGATTGACATTTGTTGATAATCTGAGGAAACGTGAAAAGTACATGAACACTCCCATCATCGTTGTGTCATCCGCCGATGATGAAAAAATGCGGTTAGATTTCAAGAAGGTTAACGTGAATTCATTCATCATAAAATCAGAATTTGAACGGGGCAACCTCTTAGACGAGGTTAAGTTGTTGATAGGGTAGGTCAGTAATGGCACGGATATTAATAGCAGACAATTCTAAATTTTCCGCTGGCCTGATGGATAACATTATTTCCACGGCAGGGAATGAATCGATCCGAGCCGTGGACGGCATCGACGTTATTGAAAAGGTTTACAGGCATATCCCCGCGTGCGTGATTTTTAAAGAAGATCTTCCCGTGCTGTCCGGTATCGGGGCTGCATCTTTTCTTCGATCACGCAGGGGTACCATGTCAATTCCTCTGTTGTTGTTGTATGACGGGGACAATCAACCCCATGTGCCACCGGGTATTTTTGATGCCATAATCCAGGTTAATGCTGATGATGACGGAAAACTGGAGGCTGCCCTGGCCGGCATAGCAGGTACACACATAGATGAAGAGAGTATTAATTCGGATGCTCCCGGAATGATCCGGGAAAAGATCATGGAACTGGCGATGGAGCATCTTGAAGAGATGCTTTCAACTGCTGATTTCCTTAATCGGCTTGGCGTGATATGCCAGACAAGGATAACTTCAATCAAAGATCTTGCGGGGATGGCCCTTGAATTATTGTCCGAGTTTATTGGGATTGAGATCGCGGTCATTCTTACCGAACAGTGGAAACGTGCTATGGCATATGTTTTCGTGGGCCGCGACGTGTACCGGGTTGACGTTGATGATTTTATGAGTGTGAGCCTGGGTGATTTTTATACCCATTTCCAGGGACTCAACCTTGATGATATAAAGACAACTTTCTATAATAATGAAGATCGCAATGATTTTGACCGGCTTCGTATTGATTCCAAAAAAATCAGTTCTTACCTGAATCGTAGTCTTACGGGTGAAGAAAAGAAAATAGTAGGCACCATTCACCTTGGAAGTTTTACTAACAATTACTTCTCTGACGAGGTTGCTAATCAGGTTGACCGATTTCTTGATGGCCTGGGTCCAGCCTTTGAAAGTGCTCTCAAGTATTCGGTTGAATATGAAACAAGGCACAAGATTCATCATGTCTTTTCAAAGTTTATTCCAGAGGAGATAATAAAAAGCCTGGTGGCAAAGGACACCGACGAGGAGCTGATGGTTGGAGAAAAGAGGAGGATAGTGGTACTTTTCTCTGATATCCGTTCCTTTACAACTATTACGGAAACGAACCATCCCGAAGACGTGGTAAAATTCTTGAACAATTATTTTGACCTGCAGGTGGCGATCATCAAGAAATATGGGGGTAATATTGACAAGTTTATTGGCGATGCCATCTTTGCCATCTTCGGGGCACCCATCAGTTATGAAAATAACGTCGAACGGGCAGTAAAGTCAGCCATGGAAATGATACAGGTGCTTGATCAGCTGCATGTTTCTCACATGAATATACCCGGGGGTGATGTGAAAATTGGGATAGGACTTCACGAGGGTGATGCCATCGTTGGAAATATTGGTTCTTCCACAAAGTTCGACTATACCGCTATTGGTGACACGGTAAACCTGGCTGCCAGGCTGGAAGGGTATACCAAGCATTACAAACGGCAGGTACTCATGTCCGAGAATGTATCAAGAAAGATCGAGGAGAATTACCCTGTCAGGGAAGTTGACTACGTAAAAGTAAAGGGGAAAGACGTTGCCACGAGTATCTTCGCCATTGAATTCGATCCTAAAATCATGGAAGCCGGGTATCTTAACGAATATTACAAGGCTTACAAGATGTACAAGCTTGGCAATTTTGCCACTGCTCTTGAATATTATAACAACCTCAAAAAGATTAACGAGGATGATGCCATACTGGATATTTTTATAGAACGGTGCCGGCAGTTTATAGAAGATCCTCCCGAGTCGTGGGATGGTGCCCTTACACTGGGCTTCAAGTAAGAAGAAAGGGGACTTGCAATGAAGAAAAGAAACGCTGATAGGAAAAACCTTGTTCTTTACCTGGACATCCTGCCGGACAGGGGTGACGAACCACTGGGTAAATGTATCAATATATCTCTTACCGGCATCATGCTCGTTACCAGGAACGACGTGGAACTTGATCTCGATAAAAAATTTAGATTGCGGTTGAAACTCCCGATTGCCGGAGACTTCAACGGGGGGCATCTCCCCCTTACCCTGAACCTGAAATGGAAAAGGGAAGATGCAAACCCCGAATACGTGTGTTATGGTGGGGAATTTGTCGGCCTTTCAAAAAAATCGAAGGACATAGTTGAGAAACTCTCTCATTATTTCGCATTTTCGAATAATAAAAATATATCCGAGCTTGTTGATCTCAGTGACTACGTTATTGACGTGGAAGAAGAGTAGACCTTTGTTACTCCCGGTTGCCCGATAACACATCATTCTGCTATCTCCATGAGCTTGTTGTAACATTTCAAAAGCAGGGGAATTTTGCCAGGGTCGATGCAACCAGGTTTTTCATTAAATTACCTGATGGTATTTGTCTCAACGAAATTCCCGACGCGCCCTTCGGCGCAGCTCAGGACAGGCTGCGTCGCCCTCTTTGCTCACCCTGTCATCCTGGCCGAAGTGCCGGGATCTCTCCAGGCTATTTGATTGTTAATCATTTATTGTTCCCGGGTTATGTGCCATTTTTTCTTGACTTTACACATAGCATTGTGTAAGTTATCTTGAGAGGTAATAATATGGCAACTAATTTAAATATCGATATGAAACTGTTAGATGAAGTGTATCAAATAGGAAATTTCAAAACTAAAAAAGAAGCAGTAAATGTTGCGCTTAAGGAGTACATTCAGAAACATAGACAAAAAGACATTTTGAAATATTTAAATACTGTTGAGTTTGATAAAGACTATGATTACAAAAAAGCTCGAAATAGATGATAAGATTTATCATAGACACATCCGTATGGTCAGAGGCACTTCGTCGGAAAAAGAATACTGTAAATTCTTCAGATACTGTTGTCAGAAGGATTATAGAAAACGATTATGAAATTGTTGTTGCAGGTATTATCCTTCAAGAAATTCTTTCCAGTATCGCAGATGAAAAATTATTCAGAGATATTAAAGATATCCTGAAGGATTTTCAATATATTGATGCGACAAAAAATGACCACATTTATGCTTCCGAGTTAAGTAATAAATGTAGATCAAAAGGAATTATTGCTGGATCAGTTGATTTTTTAATAGCAAGTGTTGCCATCAGAAACGAATTAGAACTGGTGACCTTCGACAACGATTTGTTTAATATTAGTAAGCATACGGATTTAAAAATTTTAGACATAGATCGTTTCCTTGTGAATAACACTAACAATTAAAACGAAAAAAGGGCATATTTTCCTGTAGTGCATGTATATCGTTATTCTTAATTTAATTGACTCCCAACACGAACTGTATTATATTGTATTACACTTTACTGTTGGGATATTTACATGAGAGAAGTATTATCAATTAGTATTGATAAAACATTAAAACAAAAAGTTGAAAAAGCTGCCGACATGCTTCATGTCTCTAAAAGTGAACTGGTTAAGAAAGCCATTGAAAAGTATATTGCACATGAAGAATTGAGAGAATTACGTTCTATTCTTGTCCCCCTTGGTGAAAAAGCCGGGTACTTCACTGATGAAGATATTTTTAATGATATTTCATGAGAATTATATTTGATACCAATGTAATTCTCTCTGCCCTTATTACCCAGGGGTTATCTACTCGCGTGTTAGATATCTGCATTGATAAGCATTATCTTTTCATCTCTCAATTTATTATTGATGAAGTTGTTGATAAGTTAAAAAATAAATTTAAAACCAAGTCTAAAGACATTAAAAAAGTTAAAAGCTTTTTGTTATCGACATTTACACTTATCAAGCCAAAAGGTGAAAAACCTGAAGCTTGTCGAGATATTGATGATAACAACATCTTGCATCTATCTGAATCTGTACATGCAGATCTTATTATAACAGGGGATAAAGACCTGTTAATTTTAAAATCTTTCAAGCAGACTGCTATTGTATCTCCAAGAATTTTTATGGAAAAGTATTATAAAGTCCATTAACTCATTATCGCCCGCCTTTATCGAAGTTCCATCTCCCCCATTCAAGGGGGAGATGTCCCGATAAAATCGGGACAGAGGGGGTTCGTTAAGTATGATGGACGGTTTCACCTGTTCTCCCTGGTTTCCTGTTATCTGTTAAAAAGCTGTCATCAGTAATGTACTACCTGCTGTTCTGATAACAGTTTCTTCCTTTTAGTAAACAGGGGGACAGGGGGATTCCCCCTGGGTCTATGCAACCTGGTTTTTCATGGAAATATATGATGGTATTTGTCTCAACGAAATCCCCGACGCGCTGCGTCGCCCCCTTTACTAAAGGGGGCTTGCCAGGTGTCGGTTGTCTCGGCAGTTCGGCTACGCTCACTACGGCGCTCCGCTCGACAACCGGGCTGTTGATATTATCGTGATAATACTCCCACTGTCATCC
>JAGYNX010000073.1 GCA_018399855.1 Spirochaetota bacterium | reverse complement strand
CGAAATGACCGGTTGCCATATGCCCCAAAAAGCCCATCAGCGCGGTACCGGCAACCATGGTGGTTGAAGTTCCCACGGCAAGGTTCATGGGAACCCCGCATGCCAGTACCATCAGGGGTACAAGAAATGAACCACCGGACACACCCACCATCCCGGCCCCAAAACCGGTCGCTACAACAATGGGTATTGCAATTTTAAGATCTATAATGAATTCATGATCACCTGACTTGAGGTACCAGAAACCGCGTTTTTTGGGCACCACGGTGTTCTTCTCTCTTACTGTCCGCAACATCAAGATGGCAGCAATCAACAGGAAAAATGAAAATACGTATTTCAGTGTTGTCCCAGAAAAATACTGCGAATAGAAACCGCCGAAAAACGCGGACAGTGCCGTCAGGCCGCCAATGAACAGCACAAGCTTCCATTCGATATACCTGCCCCGTCCAAAAACCAGGGTAGCTGATATTGAAGACACGAACAAAATGAACTGCCCGGAAGCGGCTGATTCATGCATTGAAACCCCTGAAAGAACAAGGGCAAGGACATAAAAATTGCCCCCGCCCCTTCCCGTCATGGTCATCAATAAGGCAATACCAAAAATTATCAATGAAAGCAGTATCAGGCTCATTTGTTATCACCATTCCTGTCAAAATGCTTGAGTAACTTGCCGGGTTTAAATTCATTAACCAGTTCCGCGTATCCCCCTTCGATCACCCTGACGTTATCAAATCCAAGGGTTCGAAGGTATAAATACACCATGGTTGACCGTACTCCCGATGAGCAAAAGATGCCTACAGTTTTATCAGAAGGTATTTCTGACACCCGTTCAGGGATCTCGTCGATGGGAATATGGACTACCGGCATATGGTGCACCAGGCTGAATGCAATTGTGTCAAGCTCCTTGTACGACCGTACATCAAGGAATACCGAGTTCTTCTCGGTGAGATGCATTGAAGGGGTTATTTTATGTTTCCCGCTTCCAAAAAATTCAAATGTCATTGATTTAAGTATATTATTTAATTTCTCCATTGCATATCCTCTTTATGTATATTAATACACACCTTTTCCATTCAGAATTTCTTCTATCTGTTCCATGGAAAGAAATCCCTCATGCCTGAAAAACTCTCTTCCATCAGAGTTAAGAAATACCTGAGTGGGGATCACCCTTACCCCGTATGAACGGGCATAGGGCATTCCCTCCGGAACCCCCACATCATGATGTACTACCCGAACCCTATTGCCATACCTGTTTCGCACTTCCTCCAATACAGGTTCCATCAACCTGCATGGAGGGCAATCGGATGAACCCAGTTCAACCAGCGTGATTACTGTCTCCCTCTTTGCATTATCTGCAGTATTACTAGCTGTTTTTTCTTTTTCCGAACATGCTACAAGCATGAAAATTATAATAATGACCGGAATAATATTTAGGATTTTATTCATAATTTTTTCCTGTTCAGACATATAATTTAATCCTGCATCAGTTTTTTTACTTCGTCCAGCGAGGGCACCTTTCCGGCTACCTTCACCTCACCATCAACCACAAGCGCCGGGGTCATCATCACCCCGTACCCCATGATGGCTTTCACGTCGGTAACTTTTTTAAGAGTATATTCAACCCCAAGGTCTTTTGCCGCCTGCTCGGACATCTCTTGCAGCTTGTTACACTTGGCACATCCTGTACCCAGAATTTCAATTGTTTTCATAGGTCATCTCCTTTTGAAAAAATTAACCACAGAGGCTCAGAGGTACAGAGAAAAAGATTTTTATGTTTCAGTTAGAAATCTATATAATCCTTTCTCTGTTTCTTTGGGTCTCTGTGGTTCTACTTAGTTACGTTTATTACACAATAAGTCCATATATCATCCCGCATATAGTTGATAACACCACCACAAGAAGCACAAACACTACCGTCTTCTTCGTGCCGATGACGCTTCGTATCACCAGCATGTTTGGCAATGACAGGGCCGGTCCAGCCAGCAGCAATGCAAGTGCCGGGCCCTGTCCCATGCCGCTTCCAAGCAGCCCCTGCAGTATGGGAACTTCCGTAAGGGTGGCAAAGTACATGAAGGCACCTGCCACAGAAGCGAACAGGTTGGCCCATATAGAATTACCGCCAACCATGCCCGCAACCCATTCAGAAGGGATCATCCCTTCGTGGCCCGGGCGCCCCAGCAGAAAGCCCGCGGCAAGCACGCCGAAAAGCAAAAGGGGCATTATCTGCTTGGTAAAGGTCCATGTCTGTTCGAACCACTCTTTTGTCTCACCTTTACCGGTGCTGGTGATCACACCCAGACCCACTACACCAACAGCAAAGGGGATCATGTGAGAACCGGGAAACAGCAAAATGGAAGCAACCACGGCTATGCCTGCAACTGCCATCTTCCATAATTTCACGTTAAACCATTGTACCATCACAACGCCAAGCAGCAGTGTTGATATACCGGTTATCTGCCACTTCATGCTGTAGATAAAATACCATGCTCCTTCTGCTGCTTCAGGCTTCCCCCAGTTGGCGAATACCAGGATAGCCACCATGAGGCCGAAATAGATCATGTTCTGCCACAGTGGCCGCGTTACTTCCGGCTCAGGCATGGCCATCATGGCATTTGCTTTTTCAATTTCTTCCTTGCGATAGATAAAATGCATAATAAGACCGATCACCACGCTGAACACAATGGCACCCACTGCCCTGGCGATACCGATCTCAAGTCCCAGCACACGGGCGGTAAGAATAATAGCCAGCACATTGATGGCGGGACCCGAATACAGGAATGCCGTTGCAGGGCCAAGACCAGCACCCATGGTGTGGATCCCCGCGAAAAGGGGAAGCACCGTACACGAACATACCGCCAGAATTGTTCCCGAAACCGAGGCTACCCCGTAGGCCATCATCTTCGGCGCGGTTGGGCCGAGGTATTTCATTACTGACGCCTGGCTGACAAATACGGCAATAGCACCGGCGATAAAAAATGCCGGTACAAGGCACAAGAGCACGTGCTCCTGCGCGTACCACTTTGTCAGGTGTAACGCCTCAAACACGGCATTATCAAACCTGGGCATGCCCAACGGCAGGTAAAAAAAGACAAGAAAGGCTCCCACTATATATGCTAACGGTTTCCACTCGATTTTCCAGTTCATCATCTACTCCCTTGAATTTAGTCTTCTGATCAATTATAAAATATTTTTCGCCTGGCAGGAACGCACAATACGAATCTGCTCATCCATGTTCACTTCGAGGACGGAGTCCACGCAATTGAGAAAATCCAGCACACAGGGAACACGGAGATGGTAATACACGGTATTCCCCTCACGCTGGTCATACACAAGACCGGCATTTTTCAATATACTCAGGTGCTTCGACACGGTTGACGTATCAGCCCCCACCATCTCGGTAAGCTCACACACGCAAAGAGGCCCTTTTTGTAACTGGTCTACCATGAAAAGCCTGCTGGGATGCCCCATCGCCTTTATCACCCGCGCCCGCGCGTTATATTGATTTTTTTCCTGTTCGTTCATTGTGATCTCCTTGTTCATCTATTTGGCAATATAGCCAAATAGCCAATTTGTTTCAACAAAAAATATCATTGGACCAATAAAAATGTTTAATATTCACAACAAGTGCTAATTATTACTATACAAGATATTATATACATTGAATCCCTTTCATGATTATAGTACAATATATACTTAAAACATGACGCAGTAGATCACAATGGCAGATGAAACTGAAGAAACACATGGTAAAGGTACGCAAATCCCATGGGAAACGCAAAGTGAATAGAAAATGACACAGGTACTACCGGTATTGATAATAGTCTTTTTCGCAGCATTTACCCAATCAGTGGCAGGATTCGGAGCTGCACTGGTATCCATGTCCCTTCTCACCCTGCTGCTGCCTATTACCTTTGTAACCCCCTTTGTGGCCCTGATGGGAACATTTATCACCATTTCCATATTTCTACGCCTCAGAAGACATTTTGATATAAAAAAAGTATTACCACTCGCGGCGGGGGCACTTCCAGGCATACCTGTTGGTATATATTTCCTTACCAATTTTCCCGAAAGTATCGTAAAGAAGATCCTGGCCATTGTTCTTTTTCTATATTCGCTGTATTCACTATTCCATGTAACCCACAACACCATTCTTCGTAAAGAATGGGGGTACCTCTTCGGTTTTCTATCAGGATGCCTGGGAGGAGCCTTTAACACCAACGGCCCCCCCGCCATCGTCTATACCTCTATGCAGTCATGGAATAAAAATGATATCACCATTACCCTGCAATCATTTTTTCTACTTTCCGGAATAATGCTTATTACAATGCACGGATTTCACGGGCTGATAACAGTTGAGGTGCTGCACTACTTCGTGTTAACCCTGCCTGTATTGATTTTGGGGGTGGTGGCCGGCTCTTTTGTATACGAGAGGATAAACCAGGATTTATTTAAAAAAATTGTATTTATACTTTTAATAGTGCTGGCTGTTGTGCTCTTTTTCATCTGAATGGAAAAAACATTTGAACAATATATCAATTCACCATATAGTTAAATAATTGATATTCAAAATATAATGTTTGATAGCTTTCCACAACATTCAGGAATGAACCAGGTATTATGAGAAATAAAATATACCCAGACCCGATAACCAGGATCGATGTGGCAAAAGGCACATTCATTGCCCGACAACCAATATTTGACCGGCATACACATGTATTCGGATATGAGTTGCTTTTTCGCGAAGGATTTCACAATTTTTATGACACCCTTGACGGCGATTATGCCAGTTCGCAGACCATCCTTGCAAGTTTCCTGTTATTCGGAATGGACTCAATGACAGGAGGGAAAAGAGGATTTATAAATTTTACGGATGCCCTGCTTACCAGCGAAGCGGCAACCATATTCCCCAAAGAGCTTTTGACTATTGAAATTCTCGAAACCGTTGAACCAACTGACGAGATTATCAGTAAATGCAAAAAACTGAAGAAAGCAGGATACATGCTGGTTCTGGATGATTTCGTATTTCACGAAAAATACAGGCCCTTCCTTGAGCTCGCTGATATTGTAAAAATCGATTTCAGAAGGATCAATCCCCAATCACACGGGGTGATACTGTCACTGGCGGAACAATACCCGGTAAAACTACTGGCTGAAAAGGTCGAGACCTACAAGGAATATCACCAGGCGCTCTCCGACGGGTATGCGTATTTCCAGGGATATTTTTTCAGCAAACCAGAAATAATTGAAGGCAGGGACATACCCGGCAACAAGTTGAACTACCTGAATATACTGCAGGAAGTACATTCAAGAGATTTTGAATATAGTAATATTGAAAATATTATCAAGAGAGACATGTCGCTCAGCTATAAACTTCTGAAATTCATCAATTCCGCCGCATTCGGCTTTACCAGTAAAATACATTCAATCAAGCAGGCCCTCACGCTGCTGGGGATCAGGGAGTTTCGCAAGTGGATTTCCCTCATGGCATTAAGCGGGATGGGAGACGACAAACCCGAAGAACTGGTGGCTACTTCAATTATACGCGCACGTTTCGCAGAAGAGCTTGCCCTGAAAACAGGAATGAAAGAAATATCATCCGACCTTTTTCTGATGGGTATGTTCTCGCTGATTGATGCCTTTGTTGACAAACCGATAAATGTAATTCTCGGTGAGTTAAACCTCGATGACTCTATCAAGGATGCCCTCATCGGACAGCAGGGACCACTTACTGACTACTATACCTTAATGCTGCTTCATGAAAAGGGGAACTGGGAATCCATGGAATCACTTGCCAATAAACTCTCCCTGGACGAAGAATCCATATCCCTCTCCTACCTGCAGGCCGTGGAATGGGCCAACAGGGTAAAACTGGCCTGAAATGTTCAACAATACCCGGACAATATATATCCGCATTATGTATGCGTTTATCCCTGTTGTGTTGCTGTCCACCATCACATTTTTATTGCTGCTGCCATCTGAACCCCAGACTGCCGGCATCTCCAGTCAACACCAACAATACCATCGCGTAATATCTCTTTCCCCATCACTCACAAGAATGATCATAGATATGAATGCCGAATCACGCCTGTCCGGGGTGACAAGCTATCATCCGCCATTGCAAAAAGATATACCGGTTGTAGGTACCCTTGTAAACCTCAACATGGAAAAAATAATCATGCAGAAACCTGATCTTGTCATTCTCTCAGGTGAAGACAACCCCACTCAATTTACCGAACGGCTTACATCACTCTCTATTCACATAAAAAAATTCGCCGGGTATACCACCTTTAACTCCATAGCAGAAACATATACTATCATAGGTTCCATAACCGGAAAACAGGAACTTGCCCGGAAGAAGCTTAACCAATACAGAGCAATTCGCAAGAAAATACTGACACGCCCCGAAGCACCGGTTGACGTGCTCTTCCTTTTGTCCGACCGTCCCCTTATCGCGGCAAACCATACTTCATTTATTGGAAATATAATCAATGACGCCGGAGGACACAATATTATAACCACCACCCGTCATCAGTACCCGGTTATAACGGCAGAACTGATCATACATAAAAATCCACAGGTTATCATCACAACCTCTTCATCAACTTCCCAACGCCTGAAAGAATTACTGGGAGATAATGTCAATCATCTTGATGCCATTCGCAATAACGCCATACATTATATCAGCTACGATCCCGCCTGCTATTATACACCGGGTGATTATGTAAAAACCCTTGCGGAATTCAGAAATATTTTCAATAAAGACACACAACAACCGGCACACATCCCATGAAGAAACGGACAATGACAAAAACAAGAAACCTCATCATCACCCTGCTGATTCTTCTAACCGGTACAGGCATACTATTCATGGCCATGATACTGGGCCAGGTGAACATAGCCCCATCTGTCATTGTAGAGGCACTTTTTCACGGCACCCCTGAAACTGTTTCCATCATCCTGTATAAACTGAGAATACCCCGCATCCTGATGGCACTCATCATAGGGGCATCACTTGGAGCAAGCGGCGTGCTCTACCAGGCCCTGCTGAAAAACCCCCTGGCCGAACCCTTTACACTTGGGATATCAAGCGGCGCAGCGTGCGGGGCCGCCTTTGCCATTATCATGTCTTTATCAACCGGCTTCATTTTTGCCGGTGCATTTGCCGGCAGCATCTTCGTAATTCTGCTGGTATACCTGCTGGCACGAAAGTTTGGGTTTTCAAGTCCCGCCCTGATTTTAGGGGGGCTGTCACTCAGTTTCATCTTTTCATCAGCAGTACTTCTGCTGTTCGCCTTCAGCAGCGCCGACCAGGTACACAAGGCACTCATGTGGCTGATGGGAGATCTCTCCCTGGCCCGTTATGACTACCTGGGCAAATCAGCCATCGCGCTGGGGGCCCTGCTGGTTATCACCCTGCTCTATTCACGGCATCTGAACATACTCTCCTTCGGGGACGATTTCGCCGCCAGCCACGGCATAACCCGCTCAGAAATACTGATCATTTTCTGGGTGGCCTCCATGCTTGCGGCCATCTCGGTATCACTGGCGGGGGTAATCGGATTTATCGGCCTCATCACCCCCCACGCCGTACGGGTGCTGTCGGGCCCCGAACACAGGGTATTACTGCCGGTTACCGCCGTCACCGGCGGGCTGCTTCTTGTAATGGCCGACACCATGGGGAGAACAATGGTATCCCCCTATGAAATACCCGCCGGCATTATCATGGGATTTTTCGGCGGGATCTTTTTTCTCGTTATACTGCTCAAAAGGGGGTGGTCAGGCTGATGTCATTATTTTCCCTCAACAATATTTACGCGGGATACGGCGAACAGATCGTACTTCACGACATATCACTTGCCATACAACCCGGAGAATTTATCGGCATAATCGGGCCAAACGGCGCCGGTAAATCCACACTACTGAAACTGTTAAGCCGGCAACTCACCCCCCGCGAAGGCACCCTCAATTTCAAGGGGCAGGACGTGAAAGCTATCCCTCCATACCGGTACGCTCCGCAGGTTGCCATTGTACACCAGAAACTTGAGAACCTGCTCCCCTTCACCGTAGAAAAGTTCGTATCCATGGGAAGGTTTCCCCACCAGAGATTCTTCAACAGGGCAAAAGCCCATCATGGAGAGGTAGTAGAAAAAGCCATTACCGTAATGGACCTTGACCCGTTACGCGAAAAACCCATCACCCAACTCTCAGGTGGAGAACAGCAGCGTTCATTTATAGCCAGGGCGGTAGCGCAGGCAGAACAGGTGATACTGCTTGACGAACCGGTGGCCCACCTGGACATCAACCACGTAACCCAGGTGATGGACCACCTGGTAGACCTGAACCTTCAGGGCACCACCATCATCACGGTGCTGCACGATATAAACCTTGCCGCCGATTACTGCAGCCGCATAATCGCTATCAAGGACGGCACAATATTCACCGACGGTGCCCCCGCAGAGATCATCACCTACCAGGCCATCGAATCCCTGTTTGACACCGTATGCGTCGTACACGAAAACCCCATCACCGGCAAGCCCTACACCTACCCCGTCCCCGGGAAATACCGTAATAATTCATAAACTTTTTTTTCACCAGTAGAGTAGAGACAGGATATCCCCTGCAGACTTATTATTA
>JAGYNX010000072.1 GCA_018399855.1 Spirochaetota bacterium | reverse complement strand
CCTTATTGGCGAAAGCCTGGCACAGATAAATCCTACTAACGTGATCGCGGGTGACACCCTTAAGGCGGTTATGCTTCGCAGAAAAGGGGTGCCTTACCAGTCAAGTATAGTATCCCTCACCATATCACGTTTTCTTATCGTTCTTTCAAGCGTCGCCCTCATGGCTATAGGGGTGTACATATTTCTCGATCATATACAGGCACTGGCCAGTCAGAAGGTCATCATCATCATGACACTTATCATAGTGGCTATCCTGTTGTTACTTTTTTCACTGCTGCATACAGGCAGGGGACTGTTCGGGCTGCCGGTGAGGATAATGACGTCACTGTTTCCTCACTCAGAAAAAGTAAACGCCCTTGCGGACAACCTGAGACTCATCGACGAGGAACTAACAGAATTTTACCGCAGAAAGAAGCTTTCCTTCTTCTCGGCATTCTGGCTTTCATTTCTTCACCGGATCACCGGTGCGGGTGAATTCTACGTAATTCTAATTTTCCTCGGAATTGATATATCATTCTTTTCATGTGTTGCCATAGAGATCGGCGTCATGGTATTCAAGGCCCTCGGGTCATTTATACCGGGTCAGATCGGCATCGAAGAATATGGCAATAAGGTTATGCTCGATTTCGTCAATGTGCCCGGATCGGAAATATGGATAACGGTTTCCATTCTTCGCAGGGCACGCCAGCTTTTCTGGATCGGACTGGGAGTAATACTGTTTTCCCTCATGATCGGAAAGAAAACGCCAAATCCGGTCATGGCTGAACAAAGGAGTTAGACATGGAAGTACTATTTATAACACATAAGTATCCCCCCTCCATCGGTGGAATGGAGAAACAGAGCTATGAGCTCATCAAGGGGGTTTCGAAGAATTTCAAGGTTCATTCCATCGTGTATGACAACAATTCAAGCAAGGTTAAATTCCTTCTTACCTTGAAAAAGAAGGTACAAAAGATCCTGGATGAAAACCCGGGTATTTCTGTAATACACCTGAATGACGGACTTATGGCGATATTCGCCTACAAGTTAAAAAAAATAACCAATATTCCCATCATAGCCACTCTTCATGGCCTTGATATCGTGTTCCCCAGCATAATCTTCCAGAAAATCGCGGTAAATCGCTTTAAAAAACTGGATGGTATTATCGCCGTCAGCAACGCCACCGCGGAAGAATGCCATAAAAGGGGATTTGACAAGGACAAGGTGTTCGTGGTGAAAAACGGGGTTGATACTGAACTTGGATACATCAAGAAAATTTCCCGATTCAGAACGACAATGGAAGAACGCCTTGGAATATCCCTTGAAGACAAGAAAATACTCATTTCCGTTGGTCGAAGTGTGCGTCGAAAAGGATTCTCGTGGTTCATCAACAGGGTTCTGCCAAAACTTGATGACAACGTGATCTACCTTATCGTTGGTCCGCCACAGCAGCATCTCAAAAAGATCCAGATGTTCTTCAGGCTGATCCCCAATCATCTTGCCCACCTGATAAGCCTGCTTTTCGGCTGGGGCATGGATGAAATTGACATTCGCAGGGCACTTGAAGATCCGGCGGTAAAAGGCCGGGGATTCTACCTGGGAAAACTACCCTTTGAAGAGATGATACAGTTTCTGAAACATGCTGATATTTTCGTGATGCCGAACATTAAGGTGTACGGTGATGCCGAGGGATTTGGCCTTGTGGCACTGGAAGCCGCGGTGAACAACACAACGGTAGTCGCATCCGCTATTGAAGGCATAACCTGTGCCATACAGGATGGAAAGAACGGTTTTCTGGTGCCGGCAGAAAATGTCACCGCGTGGACAGAGAAGATTAACGCCCTGCTTTCTGAGGATACACTTCTTGATACCTTCAGCAGGGCATCCCGTGATTTTACCATGGAAAATTATTCATGGGACCACATGGTTGACGGCTACGTAACCGTTTTTAACCGGTATCACAAGGCCGCTCTGAATGAACAGGAAGCTCCTGTGTTTAATTTTCAAGCGAGGGACTACTCGAAGGTGGCAGTATAAGATAAAACCCGGGCCCTGTGCCCATGTACAGGGTCATCTCCCGTTATCTCAGATCCGGGTGCTTCGCCACAGGCTGTGCACATAACCAAATAAAAAAGTGAAACGCTATTGAGGAGATACTACGTAATACAATGATTACCGTATCAGATATATTGTTGTCGAAAAAATGGCTTCCCCTGGTGCTCATTATTATTATCCTTGCGGGTATAGCCTCCCGAATGGTGTACATCAATGCTGATGCCCCGCAGGACATCAGCATATCCGCTGCCATCTACACCGATGAAGGATTCAAGACCTATTCACCACGGAATAAGGTACTCTTTGGTAACTGGAAGTGGACTCCCGAAGATGAATATCGCAGCTGGGTCAACACCAGTCCTGTTGCAACAGGTGCATACACCTGGATATTTGATCATTTCGGCGTCAGTTTTCTCACCATTCGCAGCCTGTCAGTTCTGTATGGAGTGATGACCATTCTTCTTATAGCACTTTTCCTGTTTCACTGTTACGGGATTCCAACCGCCCTTGTGGGTACTGCTTTTTTCAGCATAAATTTCTTTGTTATCATGTTTAACCGGCTGGGGCTTTATGAAACTCACCTGTTATTTTACGCGACCCTTACCTTTGTGTTGTTGTATGGGACATGGAATCTGTGGAGAAGAACGTTCCCGCTGAAAAATTCGCAATCACGTATTACACTGCTCTTTACAATACTGTTCATGATTCTTCTTATGGCCGGAGCAGCAACATCTTTTATAACCGGTTTTTACATCAAGAAATCCATCACCCTTATACTTGTTGCTATTATACCCGCCATTATTTTATCGATAGCCACTCTGCACGGTTCTTTAAATACACGTCGTCCAATTATATTCTCTACGATAATCGCATTCATTTTCGTATTTTACCTGCTGTTCGCACATCTTTCATTTCTGCACACACACCTGGACAGTATTTTCAATATCAGGATACTGGGCACAAAAATTGAATCAATTCTTCCCCTTCGGGACCTGGCTCCACTGTACGTGTTCGTGGGTAAAGGCCTGTATCGTGAATTTATTTTTCTACAGCCAATTATACTGTTTTTTGCGTTTTATTATTCTGTCTATACCTTCTACAAGTTCTCCTTCCGGCAGGACAGGATCAGCGTGGACCTGTTTCTGGCTAGCTGGTTCTTTTTCGGCCTGGTTCTTCTCATGATGCTGCAGTACAATCCGGCACGTTACTTCCTCATGCTTTCAGTACCCGCAGCCATACTGTCCGCCCGTGGTTTATACGCACTGGCCGCGGCCAGGTTTTCTGATTTCAGAAAAGCATCACGTCCTTTTGCTATAAACCTGGTTCTTGCCATTGCATCATTTTTTGCTGTCCTGTATTCCGCTGTCATACTCTACGTACATATTATCCCTTTCAGCATACGAAATCGACTCTATGACATGGTGTATCCACATGCCATATCCGGTAACCTGGATAAAGCACTTCCGGTAATCATACCGGTTGGAGCAGGGGTAATTCTTGTTGCCTTTCTTTTCTTCCTGTTTCGTAAAAAGATCAGCAACTGGATATTCAGTCCTTCCAGCGCGGTAACGCTGCTGCTTATCATCATTGTGTTCCACACGTTTCAGACCGGCCGATGGATAATCAACCATGATAACAACCTGTATACTGTTTCGGCAGAACTGGGTGATACCCTTCCCGAAAACGCTGTAATTGCCGGGAGCTGGTCGGCAGGACTTGTATGTGAAAACAGGATGCGTGCACTTATTATTCAGTCAAAAAATACATATAATTACGCACTCTTAAAAAAAATAATACATAACCAGCCTGTAACCGTATACAGGCTCAAAGAGGGAAATCCCGTAAGAGAGCAGGAAACCAATATTCCACTGTACTTTGCCGTAAGCCCGAACGTCATTTTCGAGAAAAAAATCGTACAGGAATTTGGTGAGTTTATTCGCCCGGATAGGCTCATCAGGAATGTTCGGCTTGGCTACTTTGATCTCCAAATCTATCGCATCCGTTAAACATAGCCGGGGTTCTGTTTTCTCAGGAAAAAAAATCCGAGGAGGGTTTGTATGGATCTATTCGAAAAGTGTTCTCAATTCAAGCGTCATATCGACATTGAGGCCGCCGGCTACATGCCGTATTTCAGGCCCATAAGTGAAAACAACGGCCCCATGGTGAAGATGGAAGGGCACGATGTCATTATGGCAGGCACCAACAATTATCTCGGCCTCAGCCTCGACCCCCGTGTCAAGGAAGCCGCACTGCAGGCTACCCGTCTATTTGGTACCGCGTGTTCAGGCTCCCGTTACATTAACGGTACACTGGACCTGCACAACCAGCTGGAAGCAGCCCTGGCTGGTTTCACCGGAAGAGAAGCAGCACTGATTTTCAGCACCGGTTTTCAAACCAACCAGGGAGCCATAGTCCCCCTTATCTCTGAATCTGATTACCTGGTATCAGATGCTGAAAATCATAACAGCATCATTCAGGGTTCACTCATCGTCAAGGGTAAGCATGGACCTGACAGGGTAAAGGTATACCGTCACAACGACATGGCCCACCTTGACGAGGTGCTTTCAAGCCTGCCTGCTGACTCCGGCAAGTTTATTGTATTTGATGGGGTATTCAGCATGTCCGGAGAGCTTGTTTTTCTTCCTGAACTTGTGGCGGTGGCTAAAAAGCATGGCGCCCGAACCATGCTTGATGATGCCCACGGATTCGGTGTTCTCGGCGATCATGGGCGTGGAACCGCCAATCATTTCGGCATGGATGACGAAGTCGATCTGCTGATGGGCACATTCAGCAAAAGCTTCGCATCACAGGGTGGTTTCCTGGCAGGACGCAGGGAGGTAATCGATTATATAAAATACGGTTCGCCAGCCCTGCAGTACAGTGCCAGCATGCCGCCTGCACAGATAGCTTCTGTTCTCAAGTCCATCGAAATAATGCTGCAGGAGCCTGAAAGGATGGAGAGACTTTTTCACATTCAGAAAAGTGTTCGTGAAGGCCTCAAAGCCCTGGGATTCAATGTTTTGGACGGGCAGGTTCCCATTGTAGCAGTCATACTTGCCGATGATGTGCTTACCTTCAGTTTCTGGCGTGAACTCATGAACGAGGGAGTATTTGTAAACGCGGTTATCCATCCGGCAGTGCCCCAGGGAATGCAGTTATTACGATTGAGCTTCATGTCCACAACCGAAGATCATCACATTGATACGATACTTGAGAAATTCGAAGTTGTGGGGAAACGACTTGGCGTTTTCAAACAGGATACTGCCGCAGGATATTAATACAGTTTTTATGGATGAGGGGTGAGATCATGTTCACCCCTCCCCTCATTTTTTCAACCTTATCGAAACTACCACGTCAGGCCATTGTCTTCCCACCGGGGACATGCCGGGTGGTGCAATCACGTTGCAAACCAGCTCAGCATCTTCTTTAATATTTGAGAGATATATCGGCGTTGTGGTGACATGCACATCTTCTTCATCCTCCTGGCTGGCGGTATACGTTATAGGAATTTTTGAAGGTGTTATTTCCACCGATTTAATTTCCAATCCATTGGGGAGGGCACCGATCATTTGCGGTTTAACCGCTACCTCGTGTTCAACGTATGATTGAAGGGACACCTCGTACCTTGAGGGGCTGGCATTAACCATTGTAATACCGGAAGGCAGGCTCAGGTTCTCTCTTAAAATTACAACCTCGGTCTGCCCTGGCTCATGGTCTGTAAGATCAACTACGGCAATGAGTGATTCGGGATTCACCAGGTTTATTTTCGCCACGGTGCCCGCGATCTTTATTCTCGTATTGGCCGGCTTATCCCCCATTATAACTGTCTGCTGAGGCAGCTTGTATTCAATGGGGACAGCGAACGACATTTCCTTAACCTGGTTCATACTGAACGTTATAGATAACCACAACACAAAGGCGACACCAAGACTTGCAAACACTTCCCCTATCACCCTGCCTTTTAGTTTACCCCCGTTGCCTTTAACCGGGGAAAATGAACTGACCCTGCGCCAGTGCTCTTCAATAATTCTTTCCAGGTCAAACTTCTCATCAATAACCCGGTAATTTCCTTCCCTGAATATGGATACTGCTCCACGTTCTTCGGAAACCGTAACGATCAAGGCGTCAGATATTTCCGACAATCCCATCGACGCGTGATGCCTGGTACCGAACACGTGGTTATACCGGTCATCAGATGAGAGCGGCAGCCTCAGGGCGAACACTTCGATGATACCATTATCGATAATGAGGGCGCCGTCATGCCCGGGGGAATGGGGGTCAAACAGGCTTACCAGGAGGGGCACGCTGGGGCTGGCATTCATCGGAATTCCCCCCGACACCTTGTCCCTGATTGACTCTTTTCCCGGAAGTATAATAATGGCTCCCCATTTTCTTGCGGCCAGATCAAAAGCGGCATTAGCGATGACAAAGGACAACTGGCTGCCCTCTTTTAAAAGTTTTCGTATCCGCAAGGTGGAGGCAGTTTTCTCGAATATCTTTCGTATCTCGGGCTGAAATATTATAATGAGGGCGATCAGGGCTATGCTGCTCAGGGTATCAAATATCCAGCTGATGCCGGTAAGGCCGAACATGCGGGCCAGCATATATATAAACAGTGTCATAACGATCCCAAGGCCTATTCGCCATGAACCGGATGACCTGAGAGTTCTGTAAAACAACAGTATAACCATGGCAATCAGGGGCACATCAACAAATGTTCGCCAATCGATTACCTGCAATATCGTATTAATGTTAAAAGAAAAAAGTTCCATATCATTTCCGGATATATTTGTTGTAAGAATAACGGGCTGTATGAATTATGAAACATTTTTTTCACTTTGTTTCAAAAATATTTCATTCCTTCTTTTTTCTGCCGCGGGCAAGCAATGACGCCACCAGTATCCAGAACACCACGGCCCCGGCAGATATCCCCAATACTATCTTCGGCATTATCACACTTCCCATGCCAAGCAGGGGAATGGCCATGCTTGTCCACAGTCCACCCCCCATGATTGGTTCGTGCAGTAACTGCTTGTAGGCAAAAGCGTCTGTGGCAGGTGACTCATACTCTGGATCAACCACCCGTAACAAGAGAAGACCGGTTGCGGTTACCCCCATAGACTGCCCCATCTCGGCGATGGCCCGCTCAAACCATGCGTCCGGTAGCATTCTTCTGGCAAGCACCATTACGCAAAATATATTCCAGGCAATACCTGCCGTAACGACTATAAAGAATGGGGTAAGCCCCGTGCTGAGGGCCTCTATCCGTATGGTAGATATGGCAGCCACGATGAGAAGGTCAAGTGAAAGGTTTTGCAGCCTTCGGGTAAGGCCGATATCAATGATTTTATGTGTATCATACCTGTCCTCAAACAGCTGTATCACCAATCCTCCCATCATGCAAAGAGGAAACAATGGAAAACTTCCAAGCAGTATCATGAGCTTGTTGTGAGTGGGGGCGGTGCACAACGGTTGTAATAATTCTCCCCCAAGCACCAGCCCCTCCTTGATGAGAAAGCCGATACCCACGGCCAGCCCGATTATGGACAGGTGCAGCGTGAGTGCGTCGATGGCGTCTGACTTTACAGAAAGTCTTCCGGCCACCGGCCTGCGGTCAACAGGGATTATACCAATAGTATCGTCCTCGGGCACGTCCCCGGTATCCATCATCTTGTGGGTGTATCCCCTGCGAACAGCCCAGTTGATAAGCATGATGCCGAACACCACGGCACCCAGTATGCCCGCTGTTGCACTGGCCAGCGCGAAATCCTTCCCCGCCTTCCAGTTCAGTTTGTCAAAGGTGGGGGCCAGCCCCCCCGCGGTGCCATGGCCTCCCTCGAATCCCACCGGCATGATTGCTCCGAACATGGCGGGAAGTTCCGGCCAGAAAAACCTGATGAATATAAGAAAAAGCCCAATGCCTACCAGGTATTGTCCCCACGCAACTGTCTGGCCGTAGGCAAGCTGCGGGGCTGATCTTTGCCACACGGTGCGTAGTTTGGGCAGCGTCACCCCGAGAAAAAGGCAGGCGAACACGATGTTAATGAGAAATCCCGGGAGGTCCTCCCAGCCATGTATCCATGCAGAAGGTACCGGGTGGCCGGATGCCTGGGCCAGTTGTATAACAACGAGGCCCACCAGGCCGCCGATTACGGCGGATGGGAGGTACAGCTTCTGCAGAAGCCTGATTCGAACCCTGAGCATATGGCCTGTCCAGAGAAGTATGCACAGACCGATAAACGGAAGAAGGAATGGATTCACAAACACCCCCGGTTATTCGATGATAGTAACTGGGAATGTATGTGCACCATGTTTCCTTATCAGTCAAGGTATATTTACTTTGCGGGAACCACGGTTTTCTTCCAGAGAATATAAAACGGTATTCCAAGTACAAGTGCCAGCACACTGAAAAGACTTGTAGTGGTCCAGCTAATAACCGCGGCTGCCATCATGAACAGGGTCATCACAATGAAAAACAGGGGAAGAAGGGGATACAGGGGGACACGATAGGGACGATACATTTCGGGTGCCTGTTTGCGCATACGCATCAATCCCGCAACCGAAAGCAGGGGAAAGATACTCAGTGCAAATCCCATGTACACGATGAGGGTAACGGCAG
>JAGYNX010000071.1 GCA_018399855.1 Spirochaetota bacterium | reverse complement strand
GACTGGTTTCTTTCTGGACAGCTGCGCCCTCCAGCATCATCAGCAAGAATAAGCGCCTCTTCGAAATCATGAGTTATATGCAATATAGTGGGATTGTACTCTTTTCTCAGGCTGGCAAGGAGATCCATCATCTCTTCCCTGGTCTTAAAATCAAGTGAGCTGAAAGGTTCGTCCAGCAGCAACATCCGCGGCCGTGTAATGATAGCCCGTGCCAGTGCTACCCGCTGCTTTTCTCCTCCACTCAGATGCGCAATATCCCTGCCCAGAAGATACAAGATACCGCATTGCTTCATTACCCTCTCAACATTTGTTCTAATTTTGTTCTTATCCTGTTTTTTCATTTTCAGGCTGAAACCTACATTCCCCTCCACGGTCAGGTGAGGAAACAGGGCTGAATCCTGGTATACCATTCCAAAACCCCTGTGTTCAGGTTTCATACCGGTGATGTCCTTCCCGTTGAGAAGAACCCTTCCCGCATCGGGCTTCATAACACCCGCAACCATTCCAAGCAGCAATGTCTTCCCCGAACCGGTAGGGCCAAGAAGTACAAAATGTCGCCCCTCAGCAATCTCCAGGGAAGACACTTCCATTGAAAATTTTCCAAGTTTTTTTTCAACATTCTGAATCTCAAGCACGACGGGACACTCCCAGCCTTGATATGATTTTTATTACCAGGAAAAGTAATATACAGGCAACAATTAGCAGTACTGCCACCGGGCGGGACGAGGAAAGACCATACGAGGTAAAACGGTCATATATCAGCACCGGAGCGATCATGGGATGATATGCCAGTATAACCACGGCACCAAACTCGCTGATGCCCCTCCCCCACATAAGCAGTGCCCCCGTTGCCATGGATCTTGTGGACATGGGAAGCAGCACATGAAAAAACACCTGGCTTCTTCGTGCTCCCAGTGACCGGGCCACGTGATCAATTCGCATATCAATTGACAGTAACCCGTCTTTCACCGAATCGATGTAGAATGGTATTGAAACAAATGCCATGGCAAGAGAAATGCCTGCCTTCGTCCCAAGAAAATCAAGTCCCGAGCGGTTCAGCACATTGCCGATTGGACCACTTGCAAAAACAGAAAGAAGTGCTATGCCGGCAGCCGTATGGGGTACAATAATAGGAATATCAACAACAGCCTCAAGTAACTTTTTTCCCGGGAAATCAAACCTGGCCAGCATGTAGGCAAGTGGTGTACCCAGCAACACAGCTCCAATTGTTGCATACAAAGCCGCTTCAAAGGTGAGCAGAATTGACGAGAGCACTTCAGAATCAGCTATTGCATCCATCAACTCTGTCACACCTGTTGAAACCATCATCCCGCCAAGCGGGAGCACTATAAGGCTTAAAGAAACCAGTGCCATGAGCACCATAACCGGAATAAAAAACTTCATCAGCACACCACTGTTCTATTTTTTGCTGGTCTGTACAATATCTTTTAACTCATCCGGAAGGGAATTATATTCCCCTGTGACAGGAGGTGAAATGGGTTTCTGCCCATCAGACATTATTATTGACTGTCCTTCTGCACCCAGCATGAATTGGAGAAAGGAAATCGCGTCAGTTTTGTTTGCTGGTTCTTTCACAAGGCTAACTCCATATACTATCGGTTTGCCCCTGTGGATAATGGTTTCTCCTGGTTTTTTTCCTGATACTTCAATATCAGCCGTGTTATAAAACTCCGTGTATCGGGGATCACCCAGGTTTACCTGCGGGGGAAGCTCCACAAAGGACATGTCGTGCTGTACCGCCACTGAACGGTATATGAAAATATAATCCAGAATCTTTGATTCAAGCAGGGCGATCAGGTCAGTTTCCTTGGGACGTACAAACTTTGGCGGACACTGCTTTTTCAATTCTTCGTACAATCCCTTTTCATTATAATAATTTTCTGCCAGTTGCCACACAAACTGGCTTCTGTAGCCACATGGATCCTTATTTGGATCTGAATGTCCATACTGTACATCTTTCTTAAGCAAAATCCGGTGCCAGTTTTTTCCATTTATTTCATCACTGTATTTACTGTCATCGCGATGCATGAGAACCATTTCATTCGTGGCAAAATTGACACAGAAATCAGCGAAATCCGGTATAAGCAGGTTATAAATTACCGTATAATCGGCAGAAGCCACGATATCACTCTTTTTACCCAGGTCACTTACCTTGCGAGCCGCAGTTCTGCTTCCCGAGGATTCCCGCAGCACATTCACACCGGGATTCTGCTTTTCGAATGCCTCTTCAAGGTGCTTCATGGGAACGCTGAGGCTTCCCGCGTGAAAAACAATAACTTCTCTTTTCTCTTTTTTTGTACATCCTGAAAATACAAGCGTGGTAACCGCCAGCAGTATCAACATTTTTCGGAATAACATATGATATCTCCTTTTTTTATAATGCTTCGGGGTGTTTATATCTGTCATCCCCTTCGAAATTACCACGCATCTCCATTTTGTATGGCACCAGATGGCCTTGTAAAAATCAATTAGAATTCCCCCTCTGTAACAATATTTTACCATCCACAGGCAAACACAGATAACTTCCATTATAAATAAGAACGATGTTGTATTTATTTATTGACGTTCTCAGCAGTTCAGGTTTATACATATCTGTTATGATCACAAAAATTGCTATTAATATTAATCCGGATGATACTGACTCATTTCCCTTGCTTGACAGTATCATTGACTTGCTTGACGCCCGTAATGTAGAGGTGATGCTGCCGGAATACGGAAATCTTACCAGTAAATACGTGCAGTATGTTAAGGATAATGAAGCATTTATCCGGGAAGCAGAGGTTGTAGCGGTTATAGGGGGTGATGGAACCTTTATTCGGACAGCCCGCATCTTCAGCGGTACGGGCACACCCATCTTCGGTATTAACAGGGGCAGGCTTGGATTTCTCAACGAATTTCATCCCGAAGAGGCCCTCTCATTCATCGACCAGCTTGTTGTTGAAAAATTCACCGTATCTCCTCGAATGATGATGCAGGCATCCCTACAGCGGGGCAGCAAAGAAATCACCCGTATCGATTTTTTAAATGATGCTGTTATCACCAAGGGTTCTTTTTCACGCCCAATCCGCATACGGTTGGAACTTGACGATGAGTTTATAAGCTGCTACTCCGGGGATGGACTAATTGTTGCAACTGCCACCGGTTCAACTGCATACTCCCTTTCTGCGGGAGGGCCAATAATTGTGCCCTATGATGAGCATACATATATTTTTAATCCCATATGTCCCCATATGCTGGCTATTCGACCCATGATTATACCTGATATAATGAAACTCAAGGCATCTATAGTCTCAGAATTCGAAAATTTATTATTGACAATCGATGGTCAAGTAGCTATTGAACTTGAAAAGAATGATGAAATACGTTTCAAGAGATCTTCAAGCGAGGTTATTCTCGTTAACCATCCGGAAAGAACATATTTTGATGTGCTCCGCCAAAAACTCGGCTGGGGCGTAAACAGAAACGATACAGGTTGATCATATGCTGCAACAGATTCGAATAAAAAACTTCGTGCTCATCGACGAGGTAGCCCTTGATTTCGGGAGAGGACTTAATATACTGACCGGTGAAACCGGGGCCGGTAAATCTATCCTTATTGACGCCCTTTCCGGTGTACTCGGCGAAAAGATGAGCACCGATATGATACGAACCGGTTTTGACCGTGCAACTATTGAGGCGGTGTTTGATATCAGTAATCTGCCTCAATTGTTTACAACACTTGAACAGTCAGGTATAGAAGTTGATGACAACACACTGATTTTACGAAGGGAAATTTATTCAAACGGCAGGGGACGCAGTTTCGCCAATGCGGTACAGATCCCCATCGCAAAACTTAAAGACATCTCTGAATACCTTGTAGATATTCACGGACAGAACGAACATCAAAATATTGTGCGGGTTGCAAAACACCGTGAGCTTCTTGACAGTTTTGGCGGGTTGCTGGGACGGGTGTCCGCCATGAAAGAACTGCATGAAACACTTTCAGGTATTCGTGAACGTGTAGAATCTTTCAAGATCGACGAGAAGGAAAAAGCACGACGGATCGACTACCTTGAGCACGCGATAAACGAAATCCAGAGCGCAAACCTTTCCCCCAACGAGGAAGAAACATTGCAGCATGAATCCCGGCTGCTTTCAAATGCAGAGAAGCTGTTTACCGAAGTACATACCGCCACTGAACTCATGTCCGGTGATGGTGGGGTATCTCAGCGTCTTAAAAAAATCGAGTCTTCCCTTTCTCACGTTGCAGATTTTGACCCGAATATTTCTACCATACTCGAATCCATCAGGGAATCCATGTATACCCTCGAAGACGCCGGTCATACACTGAGGGATTACCAGGGTTCCGTGGATTTTTCTCCTGAGCGTATTAACCAGGTTGAAGAAAGATTGTCCCTCATATCCACCTTGAAAAAGAAGTATGGTGATACCCTTGAGGAAGTAATCGCTTACGGAAACCAGGCTGCCAGGGAGCTGGAGGCCATCAGCTCAAGCGAGGAAGAACTTGACAAACTAAACCTCCAGTACCAGCAGAAACTGCAGGAAGCACGAACTTCAGCTCTAGAGTTATCTGAGCTTAGAAAAGATTCAGCTAAAAAGCTTGAAGAACTTGTAATTCAGGAACTACGTGACCTTGGTATGGCCGGAACTGTTTTCAGGGTCTCAATCAAGCGTGAAGTCAGTCCGGAAGGAGAGATCGAAGCTAACAATAAACGGTACATGCTCTACCCTTATGGTCTTGACAGGGTTGAGTTTCTTCTCTCTGCGAATGAGGGTGAAGACCTGCGACAGCTGCGCAAGGTTGCATCCGGCGGTGAGATGTCACGGATTATGCTGGCTTTAAAGAAAGTAATTCTTTCAGCAGATATAGTTGACAGTCTAATATTTGATGAAGTTGACGCTGGTATTGGCGGCAAGACCGCTGACGTTGTGGGGAAAAAGCTGAAATCATTATCAACTGAAAGACAGGTACTTGTTATCACCCATCTTCCTCAAATTGCCGCCCTTTCTGATAATCACTTTATCGTACAAAAACAGAGCATCAACTCCCGGACAACCACCCTGGTAAAAAACCTGAACCGGGATGAAAAGATACAGGAAGTTGCACGAATGCTGGCGGGTGAGCAGGTTACTGAGATCTCACTCAAGCATGCCGAGGAAATGATATCATACGCCGACAAATAATACAAAAAAACTGATAATTGCCATGACATTTCTTAACAGAAACACTACTCCAATAGAATCTATAAATGTGACCGATGTACTAACCGTTATCATACAGGAAATCGTTACCAGCATACCTGCGTTTACACATATTGATCCATCCCGGATGCTGGTTTGTTGCGCGTCAAACCGGCGTAACAGTCGTGGCTCTACCTTCGGCAAGCTTGTACCAATGCGTTTTAAAAATGGTGAAAAAATTCAAAAATTTCGCGGTAACTATTATTCAATACCGCCCCTGATGCATGAAAACCGTGAAATATTATACATAATATATTTTTATATGCCCCGCTTTTTCGATCTCAACGCGTACCATAAACTTCGCGTAATACTGCATGAATTGTATCATATAAATCCAGGCTTTAATGGGGACATTCGCAGAATGGGCGAATACAAGGCATCTCATGGGGGATCAAAGAAAAAATTTGATGAGTATTTTGAGGATGAACTAAAAGAATTCTACAGCCGGATTCACAATAAGCCGTATATGAAATTTCTGACTCTTGATTCCAGGGAATTATATCGCACCTTTTCTGATGTCTACGCAAGACGAATGAAAGTTCCCCGCCCTGTCCGTGTTCCTTCCGGTACTTAAAACTGGTAATCCCCGTAGATGGGGCCTGTGTAATTATTTTTATCAATTCGCCGAATAGTTCCATGAAATCTGAAACCGTCGGGATTTGTCCGTATTGTGTGTATATATTTCTCAATGTCATGCTCATTATCTGTATCCAGCAATACCTGTACTGTCCCATCTGCCTTGTTTGACGTGGCTCCCCTGATGCCAAGCTTACGTCCAACCTGGGCACAGAATGATCTACAAAAGACTCCCTGTACCACACCATCTATGGTCAATTCCATTGCCATATCAGCAACCTCCTTTTCCCCTGGTTTTAAAGCAGGATCAGGATGTTTAAACCCGCTCAGCTGAATGATACGTTATTGATGCTTCTGAACTCCGGTTCCCTGCCGGATTTCAGTATAACATTTTTTTTCATTGAGTCAATCGACTCGGGGTAATCCGTAGTATAGTGCAGTCCCCTGCTCTCCTTTCTTTCCATGGCACTTCTTATGATAAGCTTTGCCACGGTAGCCATATTGCGAAGTTCAAGCAACTGGGATGAAAGTGTGCTGCGCCGGTAATAATCCTGTATTTCTTCTTCAAGAAGAATTATCCGCCGGAACGCACGTTCAAGTCTTCTGTCTGATCGCACTATTCCAACATAGTCTCGCATAAGTCTCTTTACGTCCTCAATGTTATGCTGTATCAGTATCCACTCTTCAAGGTCAAATGTACCTTTTTTGTCCCACTGGGGAAAGTCGGGGATCTCTGATGTATCCTGTTTTGTATCTAAATTTTGCTGTATATGCAAAAATGCCTGGTGTGAGAACACTACCCCTTCAAGTAACGAATTGCTGGCAAGACGGTTGGCACCATGCACTCCCGTACAGGATGATTCACCTGACACGTAAAGGTTCCGAATGGACGACCTGGCATTGAGGTCGGTAAGAATGCCTCCGCACAGATAATGTGCCGCCGGGACGACAGGAATTGGTTCTTTTGAAATGTCAATTCCAGTCTTCAGGCAATGCTCATAAATATTAGGAAACCTGTTCTGCAAAAATTTTTTATCCATGTGAGTGATATCAAGATAGACAAAACGATCACCCAGACGCTTCACCTCACTGTCAATTGCCCGGGCAACGATATCCCTGGGAGCAAGTTCTTTCATGGCATGTACTTTATCCATGAAACGTTCTCCACGCGAATTGACCAGTACTGCCCCTTCCCCTCTCACTGCTTCGCTTATAAGAAATGATCGCCCATTATACTTTTCCTGGTAAAGAGTAGTTGGATGAAACTGTATAAACTCCATATCGGCGATTTCAGCCCCGGCCCGATATGCCATTGCGATTCCATCACCTGTGGCAATCGCGGGGTTTGTAGTGTGAGGGTATACCTGTCCCACTCCCCCCGTTGCAAGAAGGGTAATTCCCGCTCTGAATATATTAACAATACTTGTGGCGTTCTCAAGAATATACGCACCGTAGCAGGTTATGAAATCACTTCGAATTTCGTTATCACCCGTAATAAAGCGAAGCTGGTGTTCTGTAAGCAGGTCGACTGCGGTATGGTCCTCGTAAATAGTAATATTGTCAATTTCAGAAATTTTATGTATCAGCGCCCTTTCAATCTCGTGGCCTGTTAGATCCTTTGCATGGGCAATCCGGTTATACGAATGCCCCCCTTCACGCCCCAGGTCAAGCACCTGCTTCCCGTTTTCACCCTTTCGGGTAGTAAACCTGGTGCCCCATTCCATGAGTTCATGTATGCGGCCAGGGCCGCTTTTTACCAGCAAGTCTACCGCTTTACGATTACAAAGATCTGCACCGGCTTCAAGAGTATCCTGTATATGTGATTCCGGAGAATCCTGCGGCGCAAGAACCGCGGCGATTCCCCCCTGAGCATAATTTGTACTGGAATCCCTGTCTCTTTTCTTGGTAACAATATTAACCGAACCAAATGCTGATACCTTTATGGCAAATGTAAGTCCGGCAATACCGCTGCCAATAACAAGAAAATCCGACGAATAAATTTTAGGTGTCATCCTGAATACGGGGGATATTTATCAACAAATCCCCCTTCCTCTCTACATTAATCAACCGGCACTGTTAATAAGAGTAAAGTTTTCTTCTATTGTGTCAATTAGTTTTGCAAGCGGCTGTTTTCTCAGTTCTGCAACAAATTTATAAGTGTGTACCACGTTTTCAGGCCAGTTGGGTTTTCCCCTGAATGGAACAGGTGTCAAAAAGGGTGCATCCGTCTCAAGAAGCAGTCGATCTTCAGGAACGTATGCCGCTGCCTCTTGAAGTGCCGCTGCTTTTTTAAAAGTTACGTTACCCGCAAAAGAGACGTGCATACCCAGGTCAAGAACCTTTCTTGCCATGGCAGCATCTCCCGAGAAGCAATGCATTATTCCCTTTACCGGTGCCCTTTTTTGAAGCACGCTGAATGTGTCTTCAAATGCTTCCCTGCTGTGTACAATCACCGGAAGGTTGTTTCGTATGGCAAGATCCAGTTGAAACTCAAAAGACTTTTTCTGCATATCAACCGGTTTCCTCATCCTGTAATAATCAAGGCCTGTCTCACCGATACCAAAGAGCAGTGACACATCATTATTTCTTTTTACAGTTTCTACCATTTCTGAAAGAATTTTTAATTCTTGATCAGACGCATTTGATGACGGATGTATACCCAGCGTGAATAAAATTCCCTCGTCTTTATGTGCTTTACTGAAATTATAAGACCAGATCAAGCCCTCAACATCAATGCTCACATGCACAGCCCTTTGAACATTTTCATTATTCATAATGGCAAGAATATCTGTTTCTTTACGATCAGCATCTTTCATGCACATGTCAAAATGGGCATGTGTATCTATGTACATAATAACCTCACATATGTCTTATCTATCTCACCTGATAGTGTACCAGCTATTATAA
>JAGYNX010000070.1 GCA_018399855.1 Spirochaetota bacterium | reverse complement strand
ATTCATTATAGTCAGCAATTATTCAGAATAAGGCAGGTATTATATGACTGATAAGGATAAAGGAATAATTACTTCAAGCGTATATGACGGACAGATTTATAACCGTCTTAATCCTGTAGTAGAGAAGCTTGCGAGTATATTGTATGGGAACGTTGATTTTGATGAAGAAAGTCTTTCACGTCTTAACGAGTTAAGTGAAAAGGGACGATTTGTATATGCTTCTTTCCACAGTTCAAATATATCATTATTGATACTGTATAATAAGCTGAAAAAACATGGTTTTCAGCCTCCCGTGTTTGCACTGGAGTACAATCCTTTTCTGTTCCAGAATTTCAAGTATATCGCCAAACGTGTAAAAAAATTCTTCTCACGGTTCTTATTGCGCAGAAAATATGACTATGTGCTGGATACCAATTACGTGGAAGAATTATTACGGGATGATAACAGCATCATGCTTTCACTTCTTTCAAAAAAGTTCTTTCTGAAAAGGTACCTCGAGGTTAAATATGATTCGCTGCGGTATCTTATCGAGGTGCAGAAAAAAACTGATGTCCCCATATTCCTTATGCCTGAAATGATATTCTGGAATAGAAATCCTGAACGGACAGGGGGCACGGTTTCTTCTGTGATATCGTCAAAGGCCACCGGTGATAAGGGTATTTTTTGGGGTTGGTTGTCAAACCTGAGAAGTGCCACTTCACCGTTTATCCGGATTTCTGCGCCGGTAAATCTTAAGGACGTGATTGCTGAATCAAAAACTGATGATTCAAGACAGATAGCAGTACAATTGAGAAACAGGCTGCTTGAAATTTATTATCATGAAAAAAGGACAGTGCTTGGTCCAATATTAAAGTCCCGCCAGGAGATGATGGAACGGGTATTATACAATCCAAATATTTTACAGGAGATAAAGGAAATAGCCCTTGAAGAAAATGAATCTGAACTTAAACTTAGAAAAAAGGCATTCAAGTATTATAAGGAGATAGCGGCTAATTTTTCAATATTATATATCCGCTTGTTTGAAATAGTGTTAGACTGGATGTTCAGGAAAATATTTGACGGTATTACCTACGATCCGAAAGCCATCGAAGAGATTCGCGAAGCTGCACAGAGAGGCCCACTTGTGTTGACTCCGTGTCACAAAAGTCACCTGGACTACCTTATACTCTCCTACATGTTCTTTAAAAATAAGATGGCACCACCCCATATCGCGGCCGGTGTAAACCTTTCGTTTTTCCCCATGGGCACAATATTCAGACGTTCCGGCGCCTTCTTTATGCGTCGATCATTCAGGGGGTTAAAGCTGTATCCAGCTGTTTTTAAACAGTACATGAAAACACTTGTGTCTGAAGGCTACACCATAGAATTTTTTATTGAAGGGGGCAGAACCAGAACCGGTAAGCTCGCCTTCCCGAAACTGGGGTTTTTGAAATACCTTACGGATGCAGTTGAAGAAGGATATAACAAAGATCTGGTTTTTGTTCCAATTTCAATCAATTATGACCGTATACTTGAAGAATCTTCATATGCCAAAGAAACGGGTGGCAAGAAAAAGAAGAAAGAATCTGTTTCCGGGATGATGCAGAGTCGAAAACTCTTAAAGCGTAAATACGGGAGGGTCTATGTTAATTTCAATAAGCCCTTTACCCTTAAAGAAGTGACTATCGAAGAGAATCAGGAGAGTCTTACAGAGGCTGTGGCAATTAATATTATACGCAAGATAAACGATGTTGTGGTAATAACACCCTTTTCCCTCGCATCAACTGTAATACTGCTTTCATCGGTTAAAGGTTTTACCAGGGGGACCGTCCAGCATAACATGGAATTGCTGTATGATTATTGTACATTCGCTGAAGTCCCAACTTCTGATGCCCTGCATGAAAAGGCCAATATGAATGAGATCATTGAATATGTTGTGGATTCATTCAAAGAAGATCATATTATCAGTAAACTTTCAGAAGAAGAAAATGAAGGAGAATCTGTTGATGATCTATTTTTACTGCCCGAAGATGAACGTCCACGCATCGTATTTTATAAAAACTCCATTATCCATTATTTTCTGCCGATGTCTTTCGCTTCCCTGGCACTTACCAGCCTGTCTGAACAGGGATCAAGTATTAGCATGCAGTCTTTCAGGGATACCTTTGCTTCCCTTCGAAATCTTTTCACAAAAGAATTTATTTATTCTGACAGTATGATGTTCGATGTTGACGGCGTGTCTGATAAATCCCTGGAATACCTTTCACTTGAAAAGGCTGTAACAATTGAGGAAGACAACATCCTGGTTAATGATAATTGCAAGAATGTATGCAGGCTTTATTCGAGACTTATACAGGAGTTCTTTGAATCATACCTGGTGGTGTTTGATTCAATACGCAAGGCTAAGCCCGGAAAACAGCAGAAAAAGGAATTCATTATCGAATTGAGAAAAAACGGTATACGCATGTATCATACAGGTGAGATTCGTCTTGCTGAATCATTATCCATGCCCAGTTATGAGAATGCATTGAAACTGCTTAAATCAAGAAAGATAATAGAAGAAGAATATGTGAATAAACGAAATATTGTGCTTACCATACATGATCCCGTGGCGGTTGACCCACTTCTTGAAGAGGTGGGCAGGTATCTCAGGATACTTATACAATGAGCAGTTAAGGTTCATTCCGGAATGTTGCCATAAGAAAACCCCGCGAGATTTAGCGGGGTTTTCTTGTGGTTGTGACAAGATTTTACAGTTTGTTTAGATATTAACCCGTGCACCAATGTGAACAGAGTTGGTCTTTAAGACGGCGTCTTCTTCCTGTTTCGAGTAGTTATAGAGATATTCACCGAAAACCTGTACCATTGGAAATACTGTGAAAGCGGCTCCAATGCCGAAGTAATAGGAGTTGAATTTTTTCTCGTATGATTCGGATCCAACACCTGATATGTCTATATCGAGTTTTTCATTTATAGCGATCCCGCCCCGAAGATACGGATGGATGAGAATAGGCAGCTCAAGCATGGCAATGGCATCAAGACCGTACATGGTTTTGTCCAGGTCGTAGTCTTTGTTGTCAGCTTCATACTGTAGTGTGGATTTCTGGTAAAAACCACCGATTCCAAGGCTCAGTATCATGGGTATTACGGAACCATTGAGGTGTCCGATGAAGCCGTACTCGGGTCCCATTACATCATATGTTTCATTCTCAACTTCTATTTCGCCTCCAAAAGAATAGCCGCCGTATACACCCAGGTCTACAATGGCAAAACTGGCTGATGGGACGAATACCAGAACCGTAAATGCCGCGATAATTACTATTAATTTTTTCATTAGATATTCAAACCTCCGTTTAATTATTATAAGACACTTATAAACACCCTGACTATGGGGTGATTTTCCATGTAATCTTATACCTTTTAATAAAGATATAATGCAATAAAAAAAAGCAATGCCTGATGCTGCTCTCAAGTGTTCTTTTCAGTTGCCGTTATTATAGGTATGATCTGCAAGCATATTTCTCAACTCATCACGGCGTTTCATCAATATGGTTCCGTTGTAGGTGTCTCGAATACGTAATGGTGTTTCGAAATAATCAATTATTTCTGTCATGAAATTTACGTGTTCTTTCTTCTTCCTGGCTTCCTGTATCTCTTCAGGGGTTGGAAGTATGATGGCATAAAGCGAGTAGGGTGTCTGAATCAATGAATGCCCCCGGTTAAGGTAGGCTTCTGAGAATCCTCCGTCAATATTTATGGCCCGTCCATCAGGGGATGCTATCTTCTCTCCTTTCAGAACATTTACAGGGGTGTGCCCATAGACTATTCGTTCCGCGCCGAATTCTTCCATTATCTTGTCCATAAATTCCATTTTTTTAATGTTCGCATCCCAGTATAGAAGGGTTTCCTTGTGGGTTGACTTATCACTGAGAAAGTACCGTTCGAAGGTTTTCATTGCATCTTTGCCAAAAAATGGAGACTTCGGACCACACCAGAGATAGAACATAAGATCAATTTCCTTTTGGTTTTGTTTCATACCATTAAGGTAGTTTTTACCCACGTTCTTGACAGTGCTTTGAATGTATTCCAGCAATTCCCTGCCTTTTTTGCCATTGAACTCCTGGAAATCAGTGTCTTTTGTGCTGGGGATGAGGGCGTGGATGTTTAATATATAATTATGTACGTGGTACATTTTGCCGTACTCGAAGAGAAATTTCATCAGGTATTGAACCCTGTCACTGCTTGTAAATTGCCGGGCAAGGTCGTCGATGACTTCTTTTTCGTCGGGGCTTAAGCTGGACGGATTATCGGAATCAATGGTGGGGAAATACGTATCGGTTAACCCCCCAGTATCACCTTTTTTCAGCATTTCAGAGAGCCTGTTCAGCCACAGTCTTGATTCCATTTCGAACTCAGGGTTTTCACGAATAGCCTGTTCTTCAAGTTTGAACTGAATTATGGCAAGAGTTTTTTCCATCTTCCTGGTATTCTCGTTTTTTGCCTTCACGTTACAGGTGACCCCGTCAGGGTATAACTGCTCACCAAGCTGTTCCAGCGGGGAGATGTCGATTTTAAGTCTTTTAAGAAATTCCAGGTTGTCGTAACGGGTGCTGATCCTGAGGGCCTGAGCAATCATCGACCTGTTGCCGGCCGCGGCTCCCATCCACAGAATATCGTGATTTCCCCAGATGAAGGTTACGTATCGCCGGATATCACTTTTATTTAATATTCTGATAATCTTATCCGGTTCATCCCCCCTGTCGAACACGTCGCCAAGTACAATGAGATGTCCAAGTATTACCTGTTTCACGATTTTACACAGGGCGGTTATTATCCTGTCCGCGATCAGGCCGTTCTCATATACGATGTTGGGGACGGGGTAATGCAGTATAATATTTTCAAGTGTTTTCTTTAGATCCTTGTTGATGCTGGTACGGATCTGGTCAAAGTCGTTGATATTTTGAACCTTGTAATCAATGATTTTTCCCAGGGCGGAAATAATATCCTGCCTGTCCATGTGGTATATATCACTTATAAAGTATCGTTCTTTTCGAATGATTCGACCGATGTAATCGATTTTTTCCATGGAGAACGTTTTTGGTAACGCCTCATAGCAAGTTCTCCATACCAGGCCGAATCTTCCTTTCAAGATCGATACAAAACGATCACCTGCACCATGGGGGTCACTTATCCACAGGGTGGTGTCTATATAATTATCAAGTTCAGATTCGATCTGGGTAAGTTCTCGTATTATATCATGAAGAGACGCGATAGTTCTGGTTGGGGACATGACCTGTTCTCCGTGATGATTTATTAATCTACGTATATGTTATTTCAGGTCTTGTTTTCTGTCAATATTCAATTTTGGAAGAAAATGGATTTACATTATTTTTCCACCCACGTCATCTATGTCGAGATCTTCGAGCACCTCTTTCATTGTCTCCCTGTCAATGTTTTGCGTGCCGCCTTCCATGCCCATGGATAAGGCAAATACCTTTTTTTTAACATAAATATCTGCCCTGGCCCTGAGTGCTATGGCGATGCTGTCACTTGGCCTGCTGTCGATGGTTATATCTCCATTATCAGATGAGAGGTGTATCTTGGCGTAGTAGATGTTATCTTTCAAATCATCAATTACTACAGATTGTACATTGTACCCGAGTTGAGTTATAATATTTATTACCAGGTCGTGGGTAAGCGGCCTTATAGGTTTTTTCCCTTCCATTTCGATGGCAATCATGCTGGCTTCCAGTGGTGCAATCAAAATAGGGAGAATGTTCCCGCTTTCGTTGTCCTGCAATACGATTATTGGCGTTCCGGATTCTTCTTCAAGGACTATCGAGTTGATTTCCACTTTGCATAAACTCATTTATTTCCGCCTCGTGGTTTTTTGCCTGTACCGCATACTTATATAGTACTGATGGCTGGTAAAAAATCAAGATATAAATAACAAATCGGTCAAAATTGTTATTGCAAAAAAAATGTCATATGCTTAGATTCTCGTATAATATTAATATAATGAGAAGCTGTTTTTATGACTGAAACCTATGAAGCCACAAGCTATATAAATATTACTGCACCTGCCCGGTTGTGTTACGATATATTATGTGATTATAAACGCTATACTGAATGGTTTAAGTATGTGAATTCCGTAGATATCAAAGAGTATGGTGAGGACGGAAGACCTGCAGTTGTATTCTACAGGTTTGACGTGGCTCTTAAACAGGGATTTACAATATTGCAAACATACAGGTATGATGATGAGAACCTGGTTCTTTATTTTGAATCCGCAGGTGGAGATTTTAAGAAATCTGGTGGATTCTTTAAGTTTATCCCTGGTGAAAATGGAAATACCAGGGTTGAGTACATGGCTCATGTAACCCTGAGTTTTCCTGTTCCGCAAAGGGTGGTTGATTACGTTGTAGGTTACGCGATGAAAGATGTATTGAAAAGTCTGAAGTCTGAAGCAGAAAAAAATCCTGTGAAATAATATTTATAACTTTTTATATTCTTTTTTCTGCAGCAGTGTTACCATCCATTCGGCAACTACTTCGCTATGGGTTTCCTTATTGCTTGTCAGCTCAATATATTTCGCCCGGTGCATCTTTTCTATCATTGTTCGTATGGTGCTTGTTTCATGCAGGGTGTCGGTTTTTGCCCCAAAAATATAACAGGGGGTGGTGATATACTGCAGTCGTTCCATAAGTGAATAGCGTTTCAGGTCGAGGGCGTTATATTTAAGCTTGTAAGGATCGGCGGCGTTGATGGTGTTGGTATATTTTTCAACCTGTTCCTTCTCCTTCGATTTGTCCAGCCTGAAATTAACAAGATACCAAATCACGATTTTCTTGATAACTACGTATAATGAAGGAGGCAGTGCGGGAATGATGTCTCCAAGAACTGCCGGAAACCTGAATACAGGGAGGGGACTTATCAGCATCGCGCACAGTGGTTCCCTGGTTCGGTGGGACAGGTATTCCAGCACAACCGATGAGCCCAGTGAGCTGCCGGCAATGACAAAAGATTTTTTTTCTGGTATAACCTGCTGTACAACTTCGTGCAGGTCTTCTACCATGCGGCTTACCCTGAAGCTGATTTCCTTATTCTTTTTCCCCTCGGGTAACAGCGAGGATTGTTTTTCCCTGGTTTCCAGGTACATGACACGGTATTTTGAGGTGAGTTCTTTCAATACACTCTTCCAGCCCTGAAGCTGGGATATCCAGCCCGCTACAAAGAGAATGATGGGTTTGCTGGAAGAGTCTGCCCCCGGCTGGAAGTCCAGCATTTTCAGGGATACACCATCTGACATTAGCACATAATATTCAGAAACCTTTGTTTCGGGGGCAGTGTATTCGGTATAATCCATCACCAACTCCTATATCCGTTTTGCTATATCATCACCAACTTCAGCTGTTGAGTTGCTGCCGCCGCGGTCGGGAGTTTTCAGTTTTCCTTCGGACAGATGTTCCTGTACTGCTTTTTTTATCTTTGCGGCGCTGTCTTCTTCGCCAAGAAAGCCTGCCATCATTGAAGCACTGAGTATGGCAGCAAGGGGGTTGGCAACGCCTTTCCCCGCGATATCCGGTGCCGAGCCATGCACAGGTTCAAACATGGAAGGTGCCTCACGGGTAGGATTGATGTTGGCGCTTCCAGCGAATCCCATGCCTCCAATGATAATAGCGGCGATATCACTGAGAATATCACCAAACAGGTTGGAACAGACAACCACGTCAAAATTCTCAGGTGACCGTACAAAGTTCATGGCCGCGGCATCAACAAGCATGGGGCCGCATTCCACGTCAGGGTAGTCTTTTGCAACGTCGTTGAATACCGAATCCCAGAAAACCATGCTGTATTTCAATGCGTTTGATTTTGTTATGCTGGTTACCTTCTTCCTGTCACGTTTGCGTGCGGTTTCAAAGGCATATCGGATAATCCGTTCTGTTCCCATGCGTGAGAAGTAATTTACCTGCATGGCGCATTCATTGGGGGTGCCGATGTAATGACGTCCCCCCAGGGGAGTGTATTCGCCCTCGGTGTTTTCACGGATTACCAGCATGTCGATGTCATAAGGTTTCTTGTCTTTCAGGGGGGAGTCTACTCCCGGGAAGAGAATGGCAGGCCTGATATTGACATATTGATCAAAACCTTTTCGCATGCCAAGGAGGGGTTCTACCGCCACGTGGTCGGGGGCGTTATCTGCATTTCCTACTGCTCCAAGAAGAATGGCATCATAAGGCTTCAGCTGGTCGATGTAATCTTCCGGCGCGCAGAGACCAGTTGACTTGTATAGTTTGGTGCTCCAGTCTATCATTGTATAGTCAATATCAAGACCGCATGTATCCAGCACCTTTTTTGCTTCGTTAACAACTTCAGGTCCTACCCCGTCGCCGGGATATAATGCTACTTTATACGACATGTTGTACCACCTTTTTGTAGAGTTTATATTATCTTTAGCCGTTTTCAGGTTATGCTATGATACACGGCATGTGTACACCAAGTGTTTTTTGTAGTAGTATGCGTGACGGCGGCAGATCATCAGCCGGAGACGCATAACTATACGGTAACATAAGAGTATGTATATTACTTTGTGGAATAGAATGCATATATAGTAAAGCAAAATTACAGGAAAAAATCGAAAAAACAGGGGGGAGTGATTTGAATTTCGGGTTATATACATGTGACCCATGATATAATAAGTCTATCAGCCCCCTATATCCCCCCCCTGACTTGTACCCACAAATCAGATTGAGTGAGATGGATAAAGGAAACAGAATAGTTTG
>JAGYNX010000007.1 GCA_018399855.1 Spirochaetota bacterium | reverse complement strand
CGGAGGGAATGACCAGCACCTGGTTGTATCGTGACAGGCGGGCCATAAGATCCGCCTGGCTGCTGCCTGGCAAGAGCATACACAGGCAGATTGCCACCGTCCAGAGAACGAAGCCGTAATACCGTTTTGCTGACCTTCGTTGTATATGTATTTCTGTATTCATATTGTATATAATATCTTGATCACTGTTTAATATCGCAGGGTAATGGCAGCACCACCCCGTAATTCTCCGTCGGGCTCTGTCATTATTACCGGATGCAGGGTATACATCTCTTCTTCCACCTTCCCGTTTCGTATATTGTCATCCACCATCAACACATGCACTATCTCAATGATCTTCACCACCCCCAACACCGATGCGAAGGTGTATGCCCTTGCGGTATTTCGTTGTCCCTTTTCATACTCTTTTGTATCATTGTTATAATATTCCGGCCGTGCCCAGTTATACAGTATCCCATACAGCAGCAGGTTCTGCGCGTGATAATACAGGTATCCCCATCCCCGGTATCCCCGGTAGAAATGCCCTCCCCCTCCACTTACAAGGGAAAGGTACAGCGCTGTTGCCGTGTTCCCCATCAGGGGCTGTTCTCCCTCGAATTTTGACGCGCGGTTAAGATAGTCGTGGGAGAAGGCGTCTACAAACTGGGGCAGCCCCCCCGCAAGAAGCATGTACCACCCAAAATAGTTCCGTGCAAGCTGCTGTCTTGAGATGTCATGTCTGTCTTCCCGCATTTTTTCGGGACTGTTTCGCAATCCATGATATTCCATGTACAGGTAGGGAATTGTATTCATAGCCCAGAGCCCCAGGCCCGCGTAATCTCCATCCTGGTAATATCCCAGCAGCGGCACCACAACAGGCATGGTGGCACTAGCCGGAACCGAAAAAGCCATAACCATGCAGGTATCATCAGCTGAAGGATTGGCAAGCACTATCTCGCGTTTTCTTCCCCTGTAAAAGTCCTCGAGGTAGCTGGACGTATCAGAATATGAAATAAGAATGAAATCACCGGGGATAACGGGAGTGTTTTCATGTCGCTGGGAAAATGGCCTGGATTCACTCACCATGTTACCAGATACCATCACGTGGCCCACTTTCTCATACAGTGAAGGTATACCCGTGGTGATATCCGTGTCACCGTTTTTAAATGAATATAACGGATACTCTCCGTTGATTTCAAGTGGATAGTCGAATCTATACTGTGTATCCTTTTTTTCAACAGCAACAGGAGTTTTGCAGCCACCAAGAAATGTTGACAGAAAGAAGCCCGCATGTTCTTCAGCCATGTAGCTGTACTCCTTTTCCCCCTGGCGCACATGACTGACAGGTATTTTCACCCTGTAACTATTTATCATCTTGCCGAAATGCGGCACCTGGATGCCATAGGCATACAGGAACAGTTCCAGGTGATCACCCCTGTCTTTTACCTGGCCACGCAGTATAAAAGAAATACCCGCGTCCCTGGCAAATCGTATCTGGCACTGTTCATCACTGCAGCCAAATTTTTCTATCTGGCGATCCAGCACATCAACGTTCACCATTTCAAATATGCCGGCAGACCCGGCAATATTCCCAAGGTGAGTACGTACAAGTCTTGCGAAGGGTGTTGACCTCGGAGAATCCCCCTCTACGGGGGCTATGGCCAAAAGAGGCAGTGTTGTTTCGGCAGCTGCCATGCCGGCTGCAAGCATCAGCATACATATGGTCAGCAAAATATTTTTCATTATACTATTGATGTCCCACCCGGCATATATTACTTGATTACAATTTTACAGGGATTTACGTATAATACCTGTTCATCCTTCAAACGAACTACAGCGGCGTGATCTATCAGCAATTTCATTTCATCCCTGAGAATTGACTGTAGATCAGGTTTGTCCATAATTTCTGAGAGTTCTTGTGTACGCTTTGGAAGCTGCAGCAGTGAATATTGCCTGTCAATGCCCGCCCTGGCCGCGGCATAGCTTATGGCGGTAAGCAGGCCGCCTTCACGATCGGCAAGGCCGTTTTTCAGCGCCTGGCTTCCGGTAAACACCCTGCCCTCGGCAACAGAGGGAATGCCCTCCTTTGTAATGTTGCGTGCATTTCTCACCCTGGTAGTAAATCGTTTATACATGTGATCCACGCTATCTTGCAGCATCTTTTCTTCTTCGTCGGTGAGTTTTCTTGATTCTGAGAACAGGTCGGCATACTTGTTCATCTTGACAACATCCTTGTGTATGCCCAGTTTTCCATACAGTTCCTTTAAAGATACCTTACCCATCACCACGCCTATTGAACCGGTAAGCGTATTTCCGTTTACGAATATGGGATCACCTGTACATGCCACGTAATACCCCCCCGACGCGGCAATATTGCCGAACGAGAAAACAACCGGTTTAGATGATTTCTTCTTGAATTCCATGAGATAATGCCACATAAGTTCAGATGCAAAGGCCGAACCACCACCTGAATTTACTCTGATGACAACAGCTTTCACGAAGGGATTGGTAAACGCTTTTTTCAGTGCGCTGTAATAGTCCCGGTCACCGGTGAGGCTTGGAGCGAAAAGACCGTCTTTCCCGGCAGAACCACGCACAATATTTCCTGAGACGTGCACAACGGCGATAACCGGTTCAGGTCCCCACTGGTATACATGCACGTTCTCCTTCATGTAATCATCAAGACCCACAATATTGCGCATTATTTTTCTTCCGCTTACTATCCTTTCGGTGGCTTCATCAGGGTAGGCACATTCATCAACGAAACCCAGTTTACATGCCTCACCCTCGGTTATGATGCCCCGTTCAAGCTGTTCATTTACCGTTGACTCTTCAATGTTCCTGTCTTTTGCGATATCACCAACAAATTGCCGGTTGGAACTTTTTAGAAGGGAAATTACATTTTCACGAAAAGCTTCTGACATGCTGTCACGGGTAAAGCCTTCACCAAAAGATTTGTATGTTCCATGCTTTACCTCTTCGAATGTCACTCCCACTTTATCCAGCAAAGATTTCAGGAAATAAACTTCCGCACTCAGGCCGCTTATAAAAAAAGACTGCCCTGGACTAAGAAATATTTTATCCGCTGCAGTGGCAAGGTAATATTCCCGGTTGCCAACAGAATTCATGATGACGTATACCTTTTTACCATTATTTTGAAATAACTTCAGTTCTTTTCTGAGTTCCTGTGTTTTCGCAAAATCAAGAACCGGCTTTTCGATGTATATAATAATTCCTTCAATGGTAGCGTCATTCCCTGCCATTCTGACTACACGAACGAGGTCTGGAAATGTAGTCTCCGGCTTCTTGAAAAGCTTCACGTCCTCAACTTCCTTAAATTCGTGATCAAGGGATATGCGAAGATACCGTCCCCTCATGCACAACGCATTATCATAGCGTTCATTGGTGATAACCACGCCGCCATTCATGTAACCCTTCTGCCCCTGCAGATTGTTTGATATGTAACGATAGTCGGCAACAATGGTTCTCTCTTTTTTTGCCGAGATATCAACTGGCATGGTAATGCCGAAATTGTAATTATTGTCTGTATCAGCCTGCAGGTTCAGCATGATATCTGCAAAAAGCCTGGTGTGCACAGAAAAGGCATATGGTACATCAGTGATTGATTCACCCTCATATTTTTTTACATCACAGGCAAGGGATATCCTGTCACCAAAGGGTCGTAAGGCGAGGGAATACCAGTACCTTCGGGGTACCTTCTTCCCACCCCACACCGGGGTATTAATATTGCTGTACACCATGCTGAAAGAGATAAAGTCAGCCGGTTGAAAGAGAAAACTCATATTCCATGAATTGATGCTGTCATATGATGAATCTTTTGGTGATAGATGATAATATCCAGCTCCCAGGCCTATAAAATTATTAAGCATAACACCCTTGCCTGCGTAATAATAATCAGCTTCTTCTTCAATCAGAATCCTGTCATCATACAAGCCGTAAAGTCGGGCATAAGAGACAGTGAAGCCCGCCCAGGTTAACGCACCAAGGCTTGTTCCCCTGTCCAATCCATCATACTGCCAGTAACGATACTGCAGGGAGAAAGAATCATTCACATCGCCCAGCACGGGATTAACCAGTGAAGCCGATGGATGACCCGCAACACTGGCCGATACACCGGGAAGTATCTCACCCTCCGGCTGCAGCCTGGCATCAAGGGGCATTGTTAAAAGAGAAATAAACACAATGGTGAAGGCCATTGCTGTAATCAAACGGGACTGTTTGTGTCTATCGAACTTCGATCCCCAGAAATGTGATATCATCCCGTACATGTTCAATACCAAAATCATTAATTGCCTCGATAACTGCATTTACCCGCTCCTCTATATCCTTCTGTGTATTTTTCAGTATAATTTCCTGCAGATACTGTTCACCGAACGTTCTGTCAGTATTCTCATTATATAACTCGGTTAACCCGTCTGTAAACAGGTAAATTTCGTCTCCCTTGCTCAACACGTATCTCGATGAGTAATACCGGGCTGTCGATTCCACTCCAAGTATCTTTGAACGCCCTTCAAGTCGTGTAATCTTATTACTGCCGGCATTCTTTATCATGGGGGCACTGTGCCCTGCGTTAATGTATTGCATGGATCTGCTTGTTTTATCATATACACCAATAAAAAAAGTTATTAATTCTATTCCACGATAACTGGTAGTAAGAAAATTATTTATTTCTTCAACTGTTTTCTCAATATTCTTTTTCTCAAGCAGCATACCGTTGACAATGGCACTTGTCATTGAAAGTATCATGGCGGCAGCCAGCCCATGACCGGATATGTCAGCAACAACAAAGGCCATTTTATTTTTCCCGATCTTAATAAAATCAAAATAATCGCCGGTCACCTTGAGATACGGCCTTGAGTAAAAGGAAATGTGAACTCCCGCGTCCTTTGGTGCCTTCTTGGGAAACAACCGCATTTGTATATAGGAAGCCAGGTCAAGTTCTTTTTCATAACGCCGCTTTATGATAAACTCCTGGAATAACCTGTCATTTTCAAACAGCTGATGCAGCTGCAATGCCACTGTATTGAGATAATGCAATTCCGTTCCTGAAAAAAACTCATCATCAGATTTTTCTCCAACCTTTAATAAACCCTGCAGCTCATCCTGAATAAAAACAGGTGCGGCAATGGTTATCATCTCTTCATCAAGTATATTATAAATTCTGTGTTCAAGCAGTGAGCTGCTCATGAGTGAATACCTGAGCACCGGCTCCCTGAACCGGGTAAAAAAATCGGCGATAAAAGAATCCCGCGAACTGTATTCCACGTAATCGGATAATGTTTTTTCATGATCATCCGGAAGGTAGTCAAACACTACGAATCGTACTTTTTGTACTTTAACAATGTTTTTTACCTCGGTAAAGATCTTTCGCATCTTTACGTTAAGGGGCTGGGGTGAGGAAACCAGCTCGGCTATATACTGTAATGAAAGAGCGTATGAATCTTTTCTCATAAATAATACATCATCAAACCGGCGTATCAGGATTCTTCTTAAATGCAGAAGAGCCATTACGCTTACCACGAAAAACACGTACAATAATGTGCTTCCGGAAGACAAAAATCCAAAATTGTTTACAATGTAGTACAGGGATATGCCGGTTATGAGTGCTATCATCACATCAAAGAAAAGAAACACCAGGCTTTTGCGGATATTCATAACGGATCCTATAAAGTTACTGGATAGGAGGCTATTACCCAGTGCCACGGGAACTGCTACCGCAAAGCTGACACATACCTGTGGAGTAACATCATGTTCAAACAGGAGACCCATCAAAAGCAACCCCAGGGGAACAAGCACCCCGATACTCATTACCACCATAATAGCGATATTTCTGCGCCGTATATACCTGTTCATGCTCATCAGCGCATATATAAGTATAGCAATAACTGCAAGCAGCACACTTGAAAGAAACATAGAAAACACGAGAAGCATAAAAACATGGAAATGCATCGGCATAGAGATGTAAAGGATATACAGAATGCCCAGTATGCAGGATACCAGTACACTTAAAAAAATTCCGGATTTCCCCATACGTCGATTTGCAAGATTACAGCTGATCCTGATAAGAACAATAATGGTAATGGCGATTGCAAGCATAAATATAGGGATAAGTCTTCTAAAACTGAATACGTCCACAAGCATAAGAAGGAAAAGCCCATATCCACACGAGAAAAGAAAATACAGGTACGCCTGGTAACTCCGGGTATGTAATGTCCCCACAACAAGTCCCCATATCCAGCATACGTTGCCAATCAGCAGAAGCAACATAAACAGCCATCCAATATTTCCCTGTTCGGGTGCTCCCTGAAAAGACACCGTATGGGTGTTGCCATCTTTAACACATGAAAAGGTGAGACCCGGCTTTAATTGAATTTTCATCAGCTGATTAATGATGTGTCGGGCATCAACAGGTTTCGAGTCAATTTTATCAAGTCGACAGCCGTATTCCATCTCTGTATCAGCGGGGCTCAACCTGTAGAGAAAAGTATCACCAACAAGCAGCCGGTTAAACGGGTATTGTTTTGAATACATCCCCATATCACCGATAATGACAAGATTAACAGCCAAAAAAAGAAGGATAGTAACCATGTATAAAAACTTTTTTTTCAATTCTAACCTTCCACCCGTAACACAATAAGCAGGTTGTCAAAAGCGTCATCTGTGCTATCAATGGGCATCATGTCGACAAGGCCGCGGGTAATCTTCTCGATGGATTGGGATTCCTTTTTTTTCAGTAACTCCAGAAATTCGCCGCTTTTCTCATCTAAATATTCCATGAAAGGCCGGCATCCCATAATTACCATATCACCTTCTTTCAACCGAAGCTTCTCATTCGTATTTTCTTTTGATTGTACCTTTTTCAACCTTTTTACTTTTTTTCCCGTATATACCCAGGGTGAGTAGTAATTATGACAGCTGACCTGCATCTCTCCCCCCTGTGTTATCATCGCGTGGCATACCGACAAATCTTCATCCATTATCTCCTTATCACGGATAGTCTTCTGCAGCTTCTTGATGCACTGTAATGGAGACAGGTGCATCCTGGCATAACTTTGCAGAAGAGACTGAACCGATGGCATATGAAGAGAGACAAGGGCAAGACTGCCCAGCATGTGAAATGAAGATATCCGCACGTCATCGGAATCCCCCTGGTTTACAAACATGTCAAAAAACTCACGAGATCGAAGTGACCTTGACTGGTGATGCACATTAATGTGTATGGCACCATAGCGCAAGGAGGTGGTAGGTAGAAAACGCTGTTGAATACGCAGGGCCAGTTCATACTCTTTTTCCAGTTCCTTTTTTTTCACGATCTCCTTGAAAAAGAATCCATTCACCGTGAGTGTGGCAATTTTTGAAGCAAATGCTTTTAAAAGCATGATCTCCCGTTGTGAAAGCTTTCGTTTTAAATCTCCGATAACAATAAGCCCGAGAAATATATCATGAAAATATATGGGAATAACTACTTCTCCATCCAGCTTCTCAATCTCGTAAATGATAGCACGTTCAAAATGAATATTTTCATTCATCTGACTTTTTATGATAACATCATCCGCTCCCCGTATAACCTTGAACAGTATATTGTCATTTTCGATGTTGGCCCTGCGGATGACCTTTTTCCGTTTATCTTTCTGGTAGAAGATAGTATACTCATCCCGGTCGTGGTAATAGAAGAGCAGCAGACCATACCGAACATGGATACAGTTAAGTATCTGGTCGAATATGGATTTGATCATTTCATCAAAAGACTCAATGGCGAGTATGGAATCCACGGTCTGAATATACAGATCCATGTAACGCACCGGGGATATCTGTGTCTCGATCCTGTGTGAAAGATAGGTAAACAGGGGCAGCAGTGTCACGGTAAGCAGCACCATAAACAGGATAAAGGCGTGCCCGGCATACCCTGCCACATGGACACCCCAGGTTGCTGCAAATATTATACCGATAAACACCACGTGAATAGCTGGTACAAATAAATTCTGTATAATCCTTTTCATATGCTACCGGTTACCTGCTCCAGGTCATGATAGATATCGTAATATATTTCTTCCTGCTTCCTGTTTCCGTTGACCACGCAGAAGGTCTCATCTGCCAGTTCAAGGTAGTTTTTTCTCACCTTTTCCAGGAACTGTTTTTTTTCAAATATCTCTTCCCTGCCAGGATTCCTTTCTCCTACCCGGCGAAGGGCTGTGGGGGGATCTATATCGATAAGATACACCCGGTCAGGACGTGGAAATCCACGGGACACGTTCATCGCAATAATTTCCCGGGTAGTATACTGTTCCCCCCCCTGGTAGGCCGCGGTGGAATAATAATACCTGTCAAGAATAACCAGTTTACCCTCCTCAAGGGCGGGCATTATATTATTACATACATCGTATTCCCGATCCCTCAGGAAAAGTTCCAGCTGACCTTTCACGTCCGTCTTTAACTCACCACTGAGCATCGCACGGATTTTCTTCCCCCATGGTCCCCCCGTTGGCTCACGAAAAAGTATGGAAGGAATATCATTTTTTTTGCAATACCCGTGCAGAAGATCCGCCTGCGTGGATTTCCCAGACCCGTCAATACCCTCAAACACGATAAACAGGGGCAGCATCAGTTTCATATAATGTACGAATCTTTCTTGCGATATCCCAGTTCAAACTTCTGCTTGAACTGGTCAAACCCGGGGCGATCCAGCAGGCCGAAAGTAAACTTTTTTCCTATCTCCACCGCGGGCTGGTCAAACGGGTTGATATTATACAGGTAACCCGCGTAGGCAGTCTGCATTTCCAGAAACATGATGAGTTCACCTATCGTATGAGGGTCAAGCCTGTCCATGATAAGGGACGCGCTGGGGCGCCCTGCTTCTTTGAGGGCAAGCTCAGTGGCTGACTCTTCAAATCCATTCAGTTTTCGAAGACTCTTATGTGAAAGATAATCCATCTCCGGAATTCCTTTGTAGAATTCGGGAATGGTGACATCATCATCAAACTGTTTCAGTTTCAAGAAGGTGATAACCTTGTCATTGGGCCCTTCAAGGTAAAGCTGCAATTGTGAATGCTGGTCAATGGTTCCCAGTGCCGCCACCGGGGTGAGCCCCGTCATCACCTCGTTGTTATTCACATCGAACCGCTTGCCAAGTGATTCGGCCCACAGCTGCCTGTACCAGTCGGCAAACAGAAAGAGTTTCCGTGTATAGGGCATCAGCACGTTGATACGCTTGTTTTTTCGAACATCAAACAGGTAGTGAAATGTCGCGTTCAACAGTGGGGCGTTTTTAAAGAGGGGCTTTCCATGGTTCTTCTCAATCACATTTCTCGCGCCCGCCAAAAGACCCTCGGCGTCTATACCGATAAATTCCGCCATCACCAGGCCAACCGCCGACAACACAGAGAACCGTCCTCCAACGTTTGCCGGTACCGGAAAAGTGGTAAAGCCTTCATCCATGGCCACTTTGCGAAGCACCCCTTTTTCTGGATCGGTAATCGCCACTACCTGGTCACGGTATCCCGCTCCCACCTCTTTCTTCAGCCATTCAAGAATGATAGCGAAATTCGCGTTGGTCTCAGTGGTGCCCCCGGACTTGGATATCACCAGGAATATGGTTTTGGATATATCTATCACGTCTTCAATGGAACGGATTTCATAGGGGTCAACATTATCAAAAAAATAAACCCTGTAGCGGCCATCCCTCTTCTCATCAGAAAGCTCGTTTAAGTAGAGGTGGGACAGGGAATTTCTCAACGCCTGGGGCCCCAGTGCTGACCCCCCAATCCCCACAACCGCGATGGTAGTAAACCGGTCACCACACCTGTCCCGAAAGGCCCGAATGGATGGGACAATATCTGTATCATACGGAAGATCCAGGAAACCAAGTGCCCCCTGTTTTTTTTCGTCATCCATACGGGAAAGTGCCTTGTCAGTAAGCTGTGTTGCCGTATTCAGCTCATCAGGGGTTATACCGTGTTCATCACCCGTATGGTCGGTCATTAAATAATTATAATCATAGGTAATCATATTCCAGTACTCTCCAGTATAGTTATTTCAAAAAAGGACAGCATGCCGCCCTGCTCAGGGGAACAGTTGTATAACAGTTGATTCAGGAAGTATGAAAATTATACTGGAATTGCCAGGTTGTCAATCACAATTGCATGTGTATTCATCACTGACGTGCGGCGGCTTTTCTAAGCCGGTCCATAATTGCTCTTCCAAGTCCCTCCTGGGGAACTTCTTCCGCGTAAATTCGCTCTAGCTTCAGGGCATCAAGCCGGTGCATACAGATAAAAAGCCTGGCCGCAGCTTCCCGCAGTGATTTTCCCGGTGAAAGCACTTCTACATGGGCATCACCCGTGTCGATTTCCGGCGTAGAAAAGGCCAGCACCCCGTGGGAAGAAGAAAGCTTCCCTGTATCTTTAAGATCAGCCACCAGGGTAACCGGCGTCAGTGGGGAGTAATGGTAAGGAAGTTGTCCCGGTGCCTCCGGCTCACCCGGTGTTTCTTTTTCGGCCAGTTTTCCGGTAATTTCTTCCACTTCTTCCACCGGAAGCCCCCCGTGACGGAGCACCGCACCTCCTGATTCATCCAGTCGTATTATGGTAGACTCAACACCCACGACACACGGGCCACCGTCAAGGATCATGTCTACCCGGTCACCCAGCTGACTGGCAACGTGGTCCGCGTCGGTTGGACTGATATATCCGAAAGGATTAGCGCTTGGAGCTGCTACAGGGGTGCCGGCCGCCGCAAGGAGACGGGATGCCACATCATGATCAGGCATACGCACCGCAACTGTAGACAATCCCGCTGTTACGATATCGGGTATGTCACCAGATTTTGGCAGTACCATGGTAAGGGGACCGGGCCAGAAACGCTCGGCACATTCTCGGGCTATCCCGGGAACCATGGCAGCCACCCTGTCCAGTTGTATCATCTCGCCGATATGCACGATTAAGGGGTCAAAGAAAGGACGCTGCTTTGCTTCAAATATTCGCGCCACTGCCTCGGGGTTTAACGCGTCTGCCCCAAGGCCATACACCGTCTCAGTGGGGAAGGCAACGATACCCCCACCCCTGATAATACGCCCTGCTTCCTGTATGTTCTCTTCTGTTGCCGGTTTCGCTTTCATTACCGGGGATAATTCCTTTCTTTAATTTCGATATTTTTCCACATATAATGCAGTGTAGTTGCTGGTGTCAATATAATTCAATTGAAATATTCAATGAAGTTTCTCATTTGAATGCAGGTTGACAGCCTTTTCCATCAGCAGATATACTGGATACATCAATTTATACTGAACAGGAGCACATCACTTATGTTACGAAACAGGGCATCGGGTATATTAAAATATTTTCTATCAGCAGCCATCTTATTGATATTTACAACCCCCGGCTTTACTATCGGTAAATACGGGATAGGAGCAGGATTTGTACTTGGTGACCCGTCAGCCATCACCATGAAATATTTCATCAACCAGCAGCACGCCTTTGATGCAGGCATTGGAGAAGCCGGTGGTGATGGTTTTTACCTGTATGGAGATTACCTGCTTCACTTTCCCGCTATTATCCCTGTAGAAAAGGTTACCTTATACCTTGGGGGAGGCATTGGATTTCATGACTTCGAGAAAGACAGGAAACACGAAGATGATATAGATGAAAACCGCATCGAGGTACGTATGCCGGTAGGAGTAGAATTTGAGACCCCCCGGATTCCACTGGGAGTGTTTCTTGAGATAGCACCCGCCATGCGGCTTGCACCAGATGTAGACTTCGGCTTTCGCGGCGGGCTGGGGATCAGGTACTACTTCTAATTACTTCACGCCTTTACGGGTTAAAAACTCGCTGTATGCCATGTATTCATTCATTATGTGATCCTGCAGCCAGTCCACCATGAAGGCAAGAAATTATCACCAGTTTTCATGGGGTGTGGCCTTCCTTCTCGTCCTGAATATAACCCCACTGTTTCAGAAGTGAATGCATCTCCCCGGATATTGCCGTATCAGATGACACCTGGCGGATGCCCCCCTGTACCGGCACGTGCCAGAATATCACTCCCGGCTCTATAAGTGCCACCATCTCATCGGGTGGGGCACCGTGGGTTGTATTCAATGCCGGATCAAGATGAAAAGATCGTGACAAATATTTCCCAACCGGCAACAGGAATTCACCGGCAAGTGTACGCACATTCTCACCCGTGCCAAGAACTGTCTTTGTGTCCGCCGGAATTGTCTGGTATGTGATACGATCACCTGTCTGCAAATTAAATCGCCAGGTCTTCCTGTTCACCCGCACCAGGGTGGAATCATCACCCGAGACTTCAACGTTGTAGATAAACCCGGTAGGGGTAAAAATGGTTCCCCGCACATCCGATTCAACTGCCATGATAACATTATCAGGCTGCTTAAAACGCATACTGTGCAGGTGCCGGCGCATCTCCTTCACTTTTTCCGGCATTCGCCCGGCCAGGTTGTTAAGCTCATCGGGATCCTCACTGCAGTTGTACAGCTCTGAATATTCATGCACGGCCTGTCCTCCCCAGTGCCAGGGACGGGTGCCGAAACCATAAAAACGCTCGGCATACTTCCAGCCGTCAATCCGCACAGAGTACATCCTTCGGCCTTCAGAATACAGCGGCAGGTCTTTTTTTTCTTTCCCCAGTATCATTGGAACCAGGGATTTTCCTGCATACACCTCGGGCACCTGGAGTCCCATCATGTTCAGCAGGGTTGGTACAATATCTATGCTGCGAACCTGTTGCCCCACCCTTTTACCCTTCAAACCGGAGTTGCCGGTGGGTTTAATGATCAGCGGGGTATGCAACTCTTCGTCATATTGAGTCTGCCCATGACTGAAGGCGGCAAGGGTATCGGTGTACGGGCTTATTGAATGCTGAGGGTGAAACACCTCCCCGTGATCAGAGGTTATCACCACCATGGTATCATCGTAGCACCCCATCTTTTTAAGGGCATCCATTATTATTCCTACATGATGATCTGTATAGGCCACCTCACCCAGGTATCGCCTGAACCACCGGTGCCTGTGAAGCCCCTTTTTACGTGTACGCTGCAGGTATTCAGGGGGAGGTATATACGCACTATGGGGGGCATTAAAATTGACAAAAAGAAAGAAATCCCTGTGCCTGTTATTTTTAAGCCAGGTTACAACTTCGCTGGTAATATCTACCGTATCCCTGCACTGTGTCTGGTATTCAGATAACTCGTCAAAGCCCAGGTCAACACCGATACCGCTGTAATCCAGTATAAAGGCATTGTTACCAATAGACGCTGATATGTATCCCTCTTTCTGCAGGGCCATGTTGACCGGAAGGATTTTACTTTCCCTGTAAAAATATTCTTTTTCACTTTCACCAAGGGAGAAACCGTAAAAATTGATCCCGGTGGAAGACCCATAGGTAGACGCCAGCATGGCCATTGTGGATGGCCTTGTCCAGTTGGAGACACTGAAGTGATTTGTAAAAACTACACCATCATTTGCAACCTGGTCCATACGAGGGGTAATATCATACCCGGAGACAACACTCTCTACCGCGTCAGCCCGCATGGCATCAATACATATGAATACAACCGAAGACCTTGATCCATCCTTTTCCCTGCGGGCAAACAATCGCGGCAACCCCAGAAAACAATGCTCGGTCAGGGATGAAGAACTTGTATAGGTTACCTCAAGCCGTTCAGTACTACCATGTGCCGGCACCTGTATTGAATAGTCTTTCCAGTCTTTCACGGGGATGTCCCCGTCCTCTTCCCCGATTTTTTCTAATTGTATTTTTTTCTCACCCCCCACCAGGTACATGGCAAGACTGCCTTTCATGGGAGAACCGCCTTTCTTGAGTCCGGCAAGGCTGAAGGTCAGTATTGTTACTTCATCTGATCCAGGCAGGGGCAATGAAAGGGTGAATGGTTTTTTTTCACTTGATCCCAGGTAATACGCCTTCTTCATGTGATGCCACATCTTTTCCGTATCCATTTCGAAGGTAACACGAAGAAGAGGGGTATTTTTATCAGCCCTGGGATCCCTGAATATCTTCGGGTCCCGGGTTACCAGTTCGATCTTCCGCTGAAGGTTGGTGTCGGAATACTGTACACTACCAGGCACATCTGACAGGTCAACAACCAGCTTCTCACTATATTCACTGCCGCTGCCTCCCGTACATCCCGTCAGCATCATTACGGTAATAAGCAGGCGCAAACCCCACATGTACAACTTTATTATATACATTTCGTTACACAATCTATTCCGATTCTCGTTTTAAAATTTAGATATTTGACATAATAATTTTGTATCGGGGACAGATTCGTCAAGACATTAATACTTAAAACAATTTGACTTTACATATACTGGTAATGATAGAATGCCCTTATACTATCTCCATATTTCCACAGGGAATATATTATTGTGCGTACACCAGCATACATCCGGCTCATTTTTCACCGCGCTTCCATCATCACGGCAGGCCTGCTGATGATGTTTGTACCATTAACCTGGGGGTGTTCGCAAAAGCCGGGAATACTACACTTAATCAATCCCGAACCGGCACCTCATGTGGAAATAGTAAAAGACCAGTGCGCCAGGATACGCACCCGTATGGCCGATGTAACAGTAGAACCGACAGGTAACTCCCAGTGGAAGATGCTGCTGAAGCATAAGAGGTTCACCAGGAAGGACGCTCATCCTGAATACCGTTATCCAAAATTATTTTTTTTCAAACTGGTCATTACCAACAATACAGAAAAACCTGTCACCCTTGATACTGTCACCATCGCATCAGCACACAACACACTGAATTCCCTGACAATAAAAGAGGTGAAGAAACAGTGTACGTCACCCGCATATTCCATTTATAATTTCAACGCGTTACTGTCCCCATACAGGCTACTCACAGATGCTGTCTGCCTGGATACAATCGATCTTACCCGTGATATAATTTCCACAAAATTTGAATTTCTACCACCAGGGGATACCACCATGCAGATGGTGGCATTTCCATGGATACCGGTAGAGAATCGCACCTTCACCCTTTCGGTAACAATGAAAAGTGGTAATGAAAAAAAAGTCGTTGATTTCAAAATGCGAAGAATCGAATATAGAACCCGTGGATCATATTTCAGAAAAAAGCCAGGAGAGAAAAAATGAAAATTGACAGTGGTGTAATAAACAAGGTATCAGAACTGGCACGGCTTGATCTTTCCGAAAAAGAAAAAGAAGAATTCTCACAACAGCTTTCAGATATAATTGAATACGTGGAAAAAATAAATCAGTTGGATACCTCAAGTGTAGAACCGACTGATCATATAGTACCCCTTGCAAATGTATTCAGGGAGGACAGGGCCCATGAATCACTTCCCCGGGAGGCACTGGCTAATATCGCCCCCCGTTTTGAAAACGGCCACGTGATAGTTCCCCGTATAATTGAGGAACATGAATGACAAGACTTTTCATCGCCCTTCCCGTAGATGAGGCAATTCGAAACAGGCTGCTTCCCCTTCACCGGTTTTTTTGCGACTGGTCGGGCATTATCAAGCCGGTAAGCCCCTCCCAGTTCCATATCACAATGAAATTTATCGGCGAGTGCGAAGGAAGCACCGCCCGTGCCATAGAAGAAGCCTTCATGAATATACCGGTAGATACTACTTCACTGGAATACACCATAAAGGGAATCGGCATGTTCCCCGGCGAGAAAAATCCATCAGTAATATGGACAGGACTGCAGACCGATCTTACACGCATCCGAAAAATGTTGAATGTAATTGAATCATTTACTAAAGAATTCGGCATTAAGGAGGAAACGCGCTCATTCATACCCCATCTAACCATTGCACGTATAAGAAAAGGCAGGAAACTCACATCAAAAATCTATAACTATCTTGAACAGTACCGTGATACCGATTTCGGATCATCCATGTTTACTCGACTCATACTGTACCAGTCAAAACTTACCCCAAAGGGGCCGGAATATACCGTGCGAAAAGAATTACCTCTCGCACAGTAACAGGATACAGGCAAAGACGCGGAAGGTGCAAAGAACCTTCCACGTCTTTACTAAAAATTCTTATCGCTCAGGGGGATACCCTGTCGTTTTCCTGATATCCTCATACAATGGCTTCAACCGCTTGTACATCTTCAGGTATACATCATTATACAGGGAATCATAGATCTTTACGTTTTTCGGTTGGGGTTCGAACACCTTCCCCACGCTGGTCATGGTACTCACCGCCGATTCGAAATCGCTGAAATACTTCAGCCCAACCGCAGCATCAATCGCCGCCCCAAGTGCGGATGTCTCGTTGGTATGGGGCCGCTCAGCGGGCAGGTTGAATATATCCGCCGTCAGCTGCATGGCAGCATTGCTTTGCGAGCCCCCACCTGATACCCGCAGGCTCTCTATCTTCACCTTGTTCCGTTTTTCCGTGCGCTGTGCCCCTTCTTTCAGGGCGTATGCCAGGCCTTCCAGAATAGCACGGTAAATATGCACACGGGTATGCACATCGCCAAAACCGATGATGGCACCTTTTGCCTCGGGGCCGGGCACCTTCACTCCCGGCGACCAGTAAGGCTGCAGGGTAAGTCCCATGGATCCCGGCGGTATGTCTTCAACAAGTTGATCAAACAGTGCTTCAGGTTTCATTCCCTTTTTCCTGGCAATAAGCTCTTCACGATGACCGAACTCCTGGGTAAACCAGCTCAGCATCCAGTACCCGCGGTAAATCATCACCTCGGTGTTATAGGCGCCCGGAACCGCGCTTGGATATGGGGGAAAGAATGGAACTATTTCAACATACTCACTGTTGGTTGTTTCAATCGTTGCGGTTGTGCCGTAACTGAGGCAGGCGATCTCCGGGCTGAGACAACCAGAACCAAGCACTTCACAGGCCTTGTCCGCCGCTGCTGCTATCACCGGAAGTCCGGTAGGAATACCGGTCTGGCGGGCTGCCTGCCTGGTAATATAACCCAGCAATTCAGATGGCTGCACCACATCGGTCAGAAATGATTCGTCCATGGGGAAAAGTTTCCACTTCAAATCAGATTTTTTTGCCCATGACTGGTTCTTGTAATCGAAGGGAACAAATCCAACCTGGTTAGCGGTTGAGTCAACATACTCTCCGGTTAACCTGTGTGTAAAGAACCCTGAAAGAAAAAGAAACTTGTGGGTCTTGTCCCATACATCAGGCTGGTTTTGCCGAATCCAGTTGGCCTCAGCCTCGGTAATAAAGTACTCCACCGCATCCAGCATATTCACTGCCTTAAGTCCCAGCTTCAGGTAACCTGGGAGATGCACCTGTGTCTTGTCAGCACTTCGCTGATCAAGCCAGACGATTGCCGGGCGCAATGGTTTGCCGTCGCGGTCAACATTAATCATGGTATCCCGCTGCGTGGTAAGGGTCACCCCTTTAATGGCTTCCTTTGGTACAGTTGTTTCCTTCATCAGTTTTTTAGTTGTGGTACAAAGATTTTTCCAGTAATACTCGGGGTCTTGCTCGGCCCACCCGGGATTCTTTGAAAAATATGGCTCGATGGGGGTCTTGACAATATCAAGCATGTTCCCTTTCAGGTCAATAAGGATGGCCCTGATTGACTGCGTGCCGGCATCAATTGCCAGTATACAATCTTCAACTTTTTTAGGTCTCTTCTTTGCCATGAAAGCCTCCTGAGGAATAATAATGCATACACATATGAAGATTATTATGATCAAAAAAGTGATTGATGTTCCTGTACTAATAGTAAATTATACCGTCAAATCATATTTTTGCCATATATATTTTATATCAATATTATGGTTCGACCACTAAAAAATGTAGGATAATCTATTGAATTACCTGATTGAAAAGCCAATACATGTCGCAACCGATCATGTGCTGCTGCGTATCAGCACTGATTTTACCGATTCACACCCCGGTCAGTTCGTCAACATCCGTCCATCCGCTGGCTCTGACCCCCTTGTACGCAGACCTTTTTCCATATTCAACCAGGATGAATCTGTAATCGAACTGGTAATAAAAGTAATAGGAAGGGGGACACGGCTTATCTCGGCATTTGAACCCGGCCCGCTGGACATGCTTGGCCCCCTGGGAAAGGGATTTACTGTCACCACCGGGAAGCATGCCCTGCTGGTTGGGGGAGGAGTTGGTAACGCTCCCCTGTACTACCTTGCCCGAAGGCTGAAGGATGCCGGCAACCGGGTAACCTTTATTTACGGGGCACGATCAGAAGAATATATCTACCTGGAGGATCGTTTCGCGGATACAACAGACCGCATGATAATTACCACCGATGACGGCAGCAGGGGACAAAAAGGGTTCGTCACCACCTTCGCCGAAGAGATACTGCATGGAAAGGAAACCGTGGACCAGGTATATACCTGCGGCCCCACCCCCATGATGGCATTACTTTCACAGGTTTGCAGTAATCTTCAGGTACCGGTGGAAGCATCACTTGAAAATTATTTCGGATGCGGAATCGGCCTGTGCTCGGGTTGTACGGTGGAAACGACTGCAGGTCAGAAACGGGCCTGCGTGGAAGGACCGGTAATGGACGGCTCATCCATAATGTGGCAATCTGTGAGCGACTGATTACAAGTGACTACTTAAACAGGGGGGATAACTCTTTAAACACGGGAGTTCCCGCCTTGCCCATCAGCATAAAGGCTATACTTTCCGTGGGATATATAATAGCCCCCGCCTGCCGAAGCGCGTCAATGGCCATCTTCCATTCATGCTTGTTCCTTGAACAAACCGCGTCACTTGCCACAACCACGTTTTTACCCTCGGCCAGCAGTGACAGGGCAGTCTGTAAAACACATATATGGGTTTCAATCCCGATAATGATATATGTTTCCCGGTTTATTGAGTGTATCCTGTCCTTGATGGCAGTGTCCTTCATGCAGTCAAAATACATCTTGTCAAAGATTTCCACGTCACCTATTTTTTCCATTACTTCCTTGATGGTTTTACCAAGACCCTTGCGATATTGCTCAGTAATCACTATGGGAACTTCGAATGCCCGGGCAGTCTCCACCAGCACACCGGCATTTTTCATAACCTTCAGCCGTACATCATAATCCATGGAATTAAACAGGCTTTCCTGGATATCAATGATCAGCAGCTCACACTGGTGATTCTGTAAATAAAACTCAACTTGTCCCATTTTTCCTCCCCGGATCAAAATCCAGTATCATCCAGCAGGTCTGAGCCCACCCCGTCCAGCGGGTCACCTGCCCCTCGTTTATCAAGACTTTTCATAATAGCTTTTTTCTGGTCCCTTGAAATATTATCCCGGGGACCCTTTTTCACCATGTCAAGTTCCGGCTTGATATGTTCACAACGTTCACACACTTCAGCGGGCACGGTACCTGGAACAAACACCTCTTCTATCACTTCACCACAGTTAAAGGACGGCAAAAGTCCCGTGTTGGCACATACCCGGGCAGATGCAAGATTAACATAAGAGGGAAACCCTGCAACCGGGGTTTCACTCATCGCCTTCCCCATGTACCTTCCCCATACCGGTGCAACCACCGAGCCCCCCGACTGGTGGATCCCCAGTGAAAGCCCCTGCCCGTCATATCCCATCCAGATACCGGTTACCAGCTGGGGAACGAATCCAATAAACCACGCGTCACGCCAGTCGTTTGTTGTACCCGTCTTTCCGCAGGCAGGTCTTCCAAAAGAAGCCGTTTTACCGGTACCCGCATCCACAACTGATCTCAACATACTTATCATCACCTGGGCGGTGGCGGGCTTGATTACCTGTATACTGCCGTTGTGTTCCTGCTTTCCCAGCGCTTTCTCAATATCTGCTTCAGGGTTATATACCGTCTTACCGGTTCTGTCTTTCACGTACCTGATGCTTATGGGAATCACGTTTTTACCACCGTTGGCAATAATAGCATAAGCCCGGGACAGTTCAAGTGGGCTCACTTCGAAAGATCCCAGTGCTACCGAGAGATCACGGGGAACTCTTTTTTTTGCCTCCGGTTCACTCATCCCCAGCAATTTTCCCATGAAATTTCGAATATAGTCGATACCCAGGGTATCGGCTATGCGTATTGATATCACGTTTATGGAAAGGGCCAGTGCCCGCCGCAATCGGATAAGGCCATAATACTCACCCTCATAATTTTCAGGAATCCAGTCCCCACCCTCACTATCAAGGTACACCAGGGGAGAGTCAAGTATGGCGGTGGCAGGGGTAAACCTCCCTGATTCCATGGCAGAGGCATACAAAAGTGGTTTTATCGCCGATCCCGGCTGCCGTTTTGACTGCAGCACCCTGTTCAGCTGATTATTAGACGTAAATGGACTCCCACCAACCAGTGCTTCAATATAGCCATTATTTGGATTGATGGATACCAGGGCTCCTTCAACATTAAGAAGATCTTTATCATTATAATATTGCTGATGATACTTATACAACACATCCCCTATGGGCTTTAAACCTGTCACATGGTTGAGAATTTCAAGTTCATCAATGAGTGATTTCTGCAGGTAATCGTTGATCTTTTTATCCTGCCGTGAACCGGCACTTCTATATGGTGGGGTATCAAACAAAAGTGAGGTCAAAGATAAAATACTGGAAAACCTGTCTGATATGTAATCACCTTTTTGAAACGCCAGGCTTCGCGACACTGAACTCTGCCGCTCAAGGGCATTAAATAATACCTGCTGTGCGGCTCGCTGCTTGTGCAGGTCGAGGGTAGTATACACCTCCAGACCA
>JAGYNX010000069.1 GCA_018399855.1 Spirochaetota bacterium | reverse complement strand
GCGCTGGGTTTTGAAACCGCGTTTATAAGCAGGGTGGGCAACGATGAAAACGGTTCACTTCTCATTGATGAGATATCGCGGCGTGAACTGGATCCTGAATATATCCAGGTAGACGACTCGCATCCTACCGGAGAAGTTCTCATACAGCTTGACGAGAATAGAAATGCCACCTTTACCATACGGGAAAATGTTGCCTATGATTTTATCGAGATGATACCGTCAGTTGTATCCGCACTCAATAGAACGGATTTTATATATTTTGGTACATTAATTCAGCGTACCTCCCGGGGATTTTCTTCGGTACAGGATATGCTTACCTTAAAAAAGCCCGGTACTGTTTGTATGTATGATATAAACCTTCGCCCCGGCTGTTACAGCAGGGAAGTCATCAATGCATCACTGAACCATACCGATATCCTGAAGTTAAACAGTGATGAATTAAAAGAGTTGGGAACGATGCTCTATGACAACGAGAACATTGATAAATGTATAAGCTCTTTGTTTAATGACTTCAATATTCGAATGATTTCACTAACCGGTGGATCAAGCGGCAGCACGTTAATTACTCCTGATGGCAGTTTTACTGCAGAACCGGATCATTCCATTACTGTGAAAGATACCGTGGGTGCAGGAGATGCCTATTCAGCTATAGTTGCCGCCGGATTTATTCGTGGATGGGAACCCCGGCGTATACTGGATATCGCGACACGTTTTTCAACACGAATATGCACAATAGAAGGCGCCATCCCGGAAGATTTGTCCTTCTATTCAGAATTCCGGAAATTATTCCAGGAGATCCAATAATGAAAAAAGACAATTTATATATTATGATGTTCAGTATTCACGGATTGCTTCGATCAGAAAACATGGAAATGGGCAGGGACGCTGATACTGGAGGCCAGATCAAGTACGTGGTTGAGGTTGCCCGTGCCCTGGGAGAAAATCCAAATGTACGAAAGGTAGATCTTTTCACCCGTCTTATAAACGACAAAACAGTATCAGAGGATTACGCACAGCCCATAGAAGAGATCGGTGAAAACTCAAGGATAGTGAGAATTCAGTGCGGCGGACGAAAATATATGCGCAAAGAATTACTCTGGCCTTACCTGGAAGAATACATCGACAAGACACTGAAATATATCAAGAAAGAAAATGACATACCCGACCTGGTGCATGGACATTATGCTGACGCGGGATACGTAGCATCAGAGATTGCCAAGGTATTTGGAATACCCTTTGTCTTCACCGGGCATTCGCTGGGAAGGTCAAAGCTTGGAAAGCTACTGGACGATGGCATGAAGAAAGAAGACATCATTAAGAAATATAAGATTGATCACCGGATAGATGTTGAAGAACAGGTGCTTAAAGACGCCGAGCTGGTCATTACCAGCACCAACCAGGAGGTAAAAACGCAATACGGGCAGTACAACAATACAAACATGGCTCGATACGCCGTTATCCCACCCGGAATAGACCTGGACAAGTTTTACCCATACCATCATGACATGATGCCAGACTCCAATAAGGACGAACGTGAGATCCTGGCACAGGCCTCAATCCGTGACGAGATGAACAGGTTTTTCATGAATCCCGACAGGCCGGTGGTTCTTGCCTTATGCCGTCCAGACCAGAGAAAAAACATCTCCGGACTCATTAAGGCGTATGGAGAAGACATGGAACTGCAGGCAATGGCTAACCTGGCAATTTTTGCCGGAATACGAAAAGACATCAGCGACAAAGAAGAAAATGAGCGGGCAGTTCTCACGGATATGCTGCTATTAATGGACAAGTATGACCTGTACGGGAAGATGTCTATCCCCAAAAAACACGACTTTGAATGGGAAGTTCCGGAATTATACAGGATAGCAGCCGAGAAAAGAGGGGTCTTTGCCAACGTGGCCTTTACCGAACCATTCGGTCTAACCCTTATCGAAGCTTCAGGCACGGGGCTCCCCATAGTGGCTACCGATGATGGTGGACCACGGGATATCATGTCAAACTGCAAAAACGGAATCCTCGTAGATGTCACCGACACGAAAAGCATAAGCGAGGCAATAAAAGAAATTATTGTTAATCCCGAGAAATGGAAAGAGTATTCACAAAACGGTATACTGAACGTTCGTGAATATTATTCATGGGATTCACACGTGGAATCCTATCTCAAAGAACTCAGCAAGCTTCCAACCGAAGACGTAAAGAAGACTTTCTCCACGAAGGGCATGCAGCAATCTATAGGGAAGCGTCTAACCTCGTTGAGCTATCTCCTGGTAACCGATATTGATTATACTCTCATCGGGGGAGACAACGAATACCTGGATGAATTAAAACAATTACTTGATGATAACAGTGAATACATTGGATTCGGTGTTGCTACTGGTCGAACTATTGAGTCGGCCCTGGAGATATTAAAGGAACACGAGATATCGCAACCCGACCTGATTATATCTTCGGTGGGTACAGAAATATACTATGGCTCAAGTCTCAAGTATGACCAGGGATATGATGCCCATATATCAAAAAGATGGAACCGTGAAAAAATACGGTCAATTCTTGAGAAATTTGACTTCCTCACATACCAGGAAGAAGATACCCAGCGCAAATTCAAGGTCAGCTATTACATGGAACCACGAAAGGACAGTCTTGCCAAAGTACACGATGCCCTGATGAAAAACAAGATACGATACAACCTGATTTATTCCCACGACCAGTTTCTCGATATATTACCGTCTGCGGCATCCAAGGGTAAAGCCATACGGTACCTCAGTTACAAGTGGGAGATACCCCAGGATCACATGGTGGTTAGTGGTGATTCGGGGAACGATGAAGAGATGCTTCGCGGAGATCCACTTGGTGTTGTTGTGGGCAATTACAGCAGCGAGCTTGAACGGCTGAAAGGCATGAACCGGGTATATTTTGCTGAAAGAGAGTTTGCGGGTGGTATTATTGAAGGTATACAGTATTATAAAATTATGGAAAAAGCAAAAGGAGAGGTATAACAATTGTCCGCACAAAACATGATACATAGAATAATAAATGAACAGGAACAACATGAATTCAAAGAATTCGTTGCCAGTATTGCCGAACACGAGGGTAAGTTTCTGCTTCGCAATGATATACTTCTCATATTCAAAGAATACTGCGAAACATATAACAAGAACCAGGAATTCCTGGAAAAATCATCAATTGCGTTATTTTTGCGAAAGATACAGGAAGTGATCGTTCGAAGTCAATTCATGGTATTGATGCACCGTTACGGCATAGCACGATACAGGTTTTACATGCTGAGGATGGACGGAGAATACCTTGAGGAGATATCCGTCAGCGAATATCTTGATATCAAAGATACACAGGTGATGCCTGCCCAGGATGATCAATCACATCTTCATATAGATTTTATGCCATTTTACGATTTTTCTCCATCCATCAAGGATACAAGATCGGTGGGAAACGGTATTCGATATCTTAACCGATATCTCAGCAGTAAAATATTTCAAAATCCCGTTGAATGGAATCAGAAATTATTCAACTTTATTCGAATGCACAGTTATGAAGGGCAGCAGCTGCTTGTGAACAGTTCAATAATATCTGACCATAATACCTTCTACGACGAACTGGGCAGCATGATTGACATGCTCTCCGGTTTGCCTCATGATGATCCATATTCATCTGTTGAACGCACCATGAAACAATCCGGATTTGAACCAGGATGGGGTAACACCGTAGGCCGGATAATAAACTCCATGCAATTGCTGTACGATCTTATCAACGAACCCGATGATTCACTGCTGGAAGAATTCATATCCATGGTTCCCATGCCCCTGGTCTCAAAAATCGCCATACTTTCACCTCATGGATGGTTTGGCCAGGAGAACGTGCTGGGAAAACCTGATACTGGCGGGCAGGTAATATACATTCTTGACCAGGTTAGGGCACTGGAGAAGCATCTTAAAGAAAGCATACAGCTTACCGGTCTTGATGTTATGCCACAAATTATCGTGGTTACCAGGCTCATTCCCGAAGCGGGTGATACCACGTGCAATCAGCAGCATGAAAAAATACATCAAACAGAAAACGGCTGGATCCTTCGCATACCCTTCCGGGACAATAATTACAATACCATACCTCACTGGATTTCACGCTTCCATGTATGGCCATATCTCGAACGGTTTGCCAGAGACGCTACCGCTGCCATTCTGAGTGAATTTCAGGGACGCCCGGATCTTATCATCGGAAATTACTCCGACGGCAACCTGGTAGCAACCCTGATGTCCAACAAGCTTGACGTAATTCAGTGTACCATAGCCCATGCCCTGGAAAAAACGAAGTACCTGTTCTCAGACCTGTACTGGCAGGACATGGAAGAACACTACAATTTTTCACTGCAGTATACCGCGGATATGCTTTCCATGAACAAATCTGATTTTATTATTGCCAGTACCTACCAGGAAATAGCGGGAACTGAATTCGAGATGGGACAGTACGAATCATACCAGCACTATACAATGCCGGGTCTTTTCCAGGTGCATAACGGGGTAAACCTGTTCGCCCCCAAGTTTAATGTAATACCTCCCGGTGTTGATGAAAACCTTTACGGGCCTTATCATGAAAAAGAAAACAGGGTTCACCAGAAAATTAATCACTGGAAAGAACGACTCTTCGGAGAAGAGATCGAAGGGATATTCGGTACACTGGATGCCCCTGAGAAACCCCCCATCTTCACCATGGCTCGTTTCGATAAAATTAAGAATATAACAGGCCTTATAGAGGCATTCGGCATGAGTAAAAAGCTGCAGGAAACATGCAACCTGATATTTTCCGCAGCGTCCATTTACATCGAAGACTCACGGGACGATGAAGAAAAAGAACAAATTCGCCTGGCATATGAATTAATTGACAAATATGATCTGCACGGAAAAATTCGCTGGCTTCCCAGTATCAACAAGCTTGATACTGGTGAAGTATACAGGATAATAGCCGACTACAGGGGTGTCTTCGTTCAGCCGGCACTTTTTGAGGCATTCGGTCTTACAATACTGGAAGCCATGCTTTCGGGCCTGCCCACGTTTGGTCCGAAGTTCGGTGGCCCGGTTGAAATAATTCAGCATGAATTCAGTGGGTTCCTTATGAATACCAGTCATCCTGAACTGATCGCCGAAAGCCTTGAGAATTTCTTTATGGAATGCGAGAAAGATGCAGCATACTGGAACAATATTTCAGAAAATGGCATCAACAGGGTTCGCCAGCATTTCACCTGGAAACGATACAGCAGCAGGCTCATCAACCTGGCCAAGTTGTATGGATTCTGGAGATTTTCAGAATCCGCCGAGGGGAAGAAAAAGATGGATCGCTATGCCGATATGATGTACCATTTCCTGTTCAGACAAAGGGCTGGGCGGCTTATCGAATAAGTGCCGGATGAAATAATACTATTATCCTGCAACCGCCCGCTCGTACTGCCGTTTTTCAATCTCGGCATGGGGGCGGTACACAATAAGAACGTTACCGACCAACCCCACCATTATACTTTTTGTCTGCTGCACAATGGAACTGGACAGGTCTTTCTTCTCGTCCTTGCAGTCAATGAACTTTATCTTTATGAGTTCATGGCTGTCCAGTACATCATCAATGGCCCCGATTACCCCTGCGGAAAGTCCGTTCTTTCCGATAAGCACGACGGGTTTCATCGAATGGGCACACCCCTTCAGGTATTGAATGGTGTTGCGGGAAAGACTTTTCATGCTCCTTTACCCCCGTATGAATATACTAAATAAGGTCAACTTCTTCCTGAAGGACATAACCGGATAAAATGAAATAATAGCGAATATTATTGTTGTGTACATGTTCCAGAATGGCCTATAATCTTCAAGCATAAAAATACAATTTTTTATCTTTGGGAAAGCATTAAAATATTTACCACCATACCTTAAGAAAGAAAGGAGTACATATCATGTCAGATGAGAACATACTGAGTTCAACACAGGGATTCGATTATCATGAAGAGGCACCCGAGATTAACGCAGAGGAGTTTCAGAAAGTTGTCGATTCACGCCGCTCAGTTCGCGTCTATACCGACGAAAAGATTCCTGATAATATAATTACTACCTGCTTGAAAAACGCCCTCCTGGCACCCAACTCGTCAAACCTGCAGCCATGGGAAATTTACTGTGTGCAGTCACCTGAGAAACGAAAGGAACTGAATTACGCGTGCCTGTCCCAGGTTGCCGCCAAAAGTGCCGCTACCCTTTTCGTACTTGTGGCACGAACCGCAACATGGAGAGAGCATGCCAGGGAGATGGTAACCCTTTTTAACAAGCAGCCGGAGAAGGTACCAAAAGCCGCCTTCAGTTATTATAAGAAGATAGTACCATTTGTATATACACAGGGGCCCCTGGGAATAATTGGTTTTTTCAAACGTATACTGTATTTTTTTCGCGGACTTTCGGCACCAATAATCCGTGAACCGGTCACCCGCAAGGACATGAAACTCTGGGCCTCCAAGACAACAGCCCTTGCAGCAGAAAATCTCATGTTGTCACTGCGGGCTTACGGATATGATTCATGTCCCATGGAAGGGTATGACGCGAAGAGAATTAAGAAGATCCTCGCACTTCCCCGGGATGCCGCGGTAGTCATGGTGGTCTCTGCCGGGAAAAGGGCCCCCGGGGGAATATATGGAAAGCGAATTCGATATAACCCTGAGAGATTTATTAAGTATGTGTAAAAATTCACACTAAACAAACAGGAGCGGGATGAAACGAACCTGTCAGTCGCGTGCCATATCTGTCTTCCAGACTTCCCAGACCTTGCCAACAAGATCAGGTCCGGGTTTCAACGTAAGCTTGCCCGGTTTCCAACCTGAAGGAAGTGCTTCTGAACCCTTACTGTTGCGAACATGCTGAAAAGCCTGCACCTGTCGTATTGACTCGTTCACATTCCGTCCTACCGGAGGCGTAAGAACCTCGTATCCCTGCACGTTCCCATCCGGATCGATGATAAAACGTCCCCTCGTTTCTACACCAGCGTCCTCATCATAAATACCATATACGGTACCCACTTTCCCGCCGCCATCTGACATCATGGGGAAAGGAATTCCACCTTTAACCATCTTTGACAATTCATGTTCATCCCACATTTTATGAACAAACACACTATCCACACTCATGGATAAAACTTCAACTCCCAGATCCTGAAACTCGCTATACCTGTCGGCAACTGCCGACACCTCTGTTGCTCAAACGAATGTAAAATCACCAGGATAAAAGCAAAGCACCACCCATTTTCCAAGGTAATCTGAAAGCGCTACGTTTATAAACTTTCCCCTGTGATACGCCGGAGCAGTAAAATCAGGGGCCTTCTTGCCCACCATTATCATACTCTTGTTTCCTCCTTTCATAGATTCATCCTGTGAAGACGTCGCAGCGTCTTCTTTCACAGGTTCACTGCCTACCGGTCCGCCAGTTGGCCTGGCGCATCCGGGTTTGAATTCTTCTGCCATACTATAACCTCCTGAAACATGATACATAAGGTTTGTGATTCATCCCGCTTGTTTGAATAAATGTAGCATAAGACATTTTGTAATGCAAGCATTTTTGTAATGATTTCATATTTTCTATCAGTACCAACCTCCCCACCACTTCCATCGTGGTTTGTCACGAACCGGTGAATACCGGCCCGAAAGGATATCTTCACCAGGTACATCAACTTCTTTTTCAGACTGGTGTTGCTCCCCCAGCTTATACAATCTTTCCAGTCTCTTTTCAGTATGTGGATGTGACCTGAGAAGGGACGGGTCAGGATTTTTTCTGCCGGGCATGATCAGCAGATCAATGAGCTTCTTCTGGTATACTTCCAGTTTTTTCAATGCTGAGGCAAGACCCTCAGGATCCCCTGTTATCTGTAGGGCACCAAGGTCGGCATCATATTCCCTTGTTCGTGATAACGCCATTTGCAACAGCATACTCATTAAGGGGGCAATGATGAGGATTAATATAATCAGCCAGGGGACACTGGTACCCACGGCAAAGTAGAAGGGCAGAAATAACAGAAGCATCACCTGCCCCACCATTGACATGGAATGGGTGATCCTGCTCATGTTATCAGCCATCTGCATTATCCACAGGTCATTGTGGCGTATATGATTCAACTCATGCGCCAGTATTCCCGCGATCTCCCGTCTGGACATTGAACGAAGAAGGCCATCGCTCAGTGCGATTGCAGCATTATCCCGGCTGCCAACACTAAACGCATTCATCACCCTGCTTGGTATATAATACATATCAGGCACATACTTCAACCCCGCCTTTCTGGACAAAGCTTCAACTAAATGACAAAGGCCTGGAAGCTCATCCTCCTGTATGGGGCTTGCATTATACATACGCAGTACCACTCCAGGTGTAATCTTCGGGGTAAAGACGAATAGCATTATCCCAATCATGGCGGTCCACAAAAGCCCCGTCATGCCTCCAATAAACCAGCCAATACCCCCCAGTATACCAGCCATAAGAATCAGTATACTTGTTGATTGCAGAACATTTCGCCAGCGTGATCCATGTCCCAATAATGAACCCATTAACAACTCCAGATATCAATATATCTATCCGTCAACAACTCACCGTGAAGAAACAGTATATATATTGCTACGCTCTTGATGCATTCAGTTTTCAACTGATGATATTTTACTATACATGTGCTGCATTGAGTATATCATGAACTATCAACACTTGTAAAGACGTGGAGAATTCAAATGACCGTAAAAACTGAGACACGTAATTCAATATTGCTTGTAACTATTCAACGGCCGCAGGTCAGAAACGCCGTTGATGGTCCAACCGCCAGAGAGCTGTTCAGGGTGTTTACCGAATT